>JAQGPE010000084.1 GCA_028293225.1 Akkermansiaceae bacterium
CCTGCTGCTCCTGACCCACGCCACCGCGCTCCTCGCCGGCTGGGCCATGGTCAGCCGCACGCACTTCGCCGCCGCAGGTCACGATCCCGCCGCCGTTTCACCCGCAAAGCCGCCACCCGGCCGCAAGACCGCCCCGCGTGAACCGGAGACCGCCTGGAGCGCCGCGGAAATCCTCCGCGAAGTGGACCAGGCCACACCGGTCGTGACGCCCAGCGAGGGGGAAGACTATGAAATCACCGCCGCGCGGAAACTGCGGGAAGAGCTCGCGAAAAACGGCACGGACGCGCACACCGCCTTCGAAGGCATGCTCGCGAAGGTCCTCGAAATGGAGCACTCCCCGTCCACGGAAGAGGACGCTCCCGCCTTCGACTACGTCCGCATCCGCACCCTCCTCGCCATCATGGCCCAGAACCAGGACACCCTGTCTCTGGCAGCCTATCTGGGAAAGTCCCCCCGGTTGGACTCGACCATCATGGAGGCGGTCGCCTCCGCGTTCGCACCGGATGCCTCGTTTGAAAAACTCCAGACGCTCAAGGCAGCGGTCACTCCGGAACTCTGGGAAAACTACCGTTATAAGGTCGCCCAGGCCTGGCCCGCGGAGCGGCGCGATGACCTCCTGAAGTGGGCGGTGTCGGAGAACCGTCCGGAGCTGCTGAACGAGGCGAACTCCTTCGGCGACTCCGCCGGCTGGCTGGTGAAGATCTCCACCGACCCTTCCGTGCCGGAGAATTTCCGCACCATGCTGAAGAACAACCCGGCAACCCAGGCCGTGATCAACATGGACCCGGCCATACCCGTCGCAGCGCGCCTGGAGGCCGACAAATCCACCACCGTCCGCACGCTCGCCTGGCTCGATATCGACAAGACCTTTCGCGGCCCCGTCGACTGGATGCACCGCTTTCAGACCGGACAGGCCACACCGGAAGAGGTGAGGTCCGCCGTGACCGCGGCCACGCCGCTGCTGGCGGCCACCCATCCGGGCGAACTGAATGGCATCCTCTACACGAAACTGGCGGAGGCCGATCCCCAGCGGGCGCTGACCCTGCTGGAGGGCCTGCCCGCGGACCAGCGCGCCGCCACGATCGTCGCCGCCTCGGCCAACGCCTCCTATGGCGGGGCACCGGACCAGTTCCTAACCATGCTCAGCCAGGCGCCGGACACACCGGAGACCCGCGACCAGCGGCTCCTCGCCTGGGAACTGCGCTCGCAGAACTATCTCCAGGTCATCCCCGGCGACTACCTCCACTGGCTCGACCGGATGCCCGCGGGCATCGACCGGGACCTGGCCCTGTATGCTGCGGCGGAGAACATCCGGCACAGCAATCCCGCTCAAGCGGCGGAAATGCGCAGCCGCATCGCCGACCCGGACCTCCAACAGCGCAACCCGAAAACCCGGTGAAGCCGCCCGCGTCGAAAATCGCCACTCATGCTACGGCACTTATCGTAGGTGCGCTGCTGGCCCTTCAGCCCGCCGGGATCATGGCGCTGCTCGGCCGGAGCGGCGGCGGCGGCGATGCATCCCGCGACGCGGACACCGGCAGCCGGGACTCCGCCGCGGACCCCGCGTCACCCCGTGGGAAAAGAACCAGCCGGTCGGAAGCCTTTCGCCAGGCCTGGCAGGAGCTGTCCCGGCGGCCCGTGCCACGGGAGCAGCGGATCTTCAGCCAGAGAGAGCTCCTGAAGCGCTGGGCGGAGTTCGACCTGGAGAGCGCCATGCGCGCCGCCATGGAGGAAGGCTGGAATCTCCGCTACGACCTCAATAACGCCGGCGCCCTGAGATCGATATTCGCCGACGCCTTCGAAAAGCATCCGGACGAAGCCTGGCGGATTCTCGCCCGGGGGCAGTTCGGCCCCGAGCAGAGCCGGCTGGAGCAGCTGTGGTTCGAGACGCTCCATCATGACCACCACACGGTCATCTCGCACTTCGGCGAAATGTCGAACCAGCAGCAGGACCAGGCGTTGAGGGTGATGACCTCCAGCTTCAACGATATCGAAGAAGCTGAAGCACTGAGATCCGAGCTCATGAAGTCCGGGGTCAGCGATTCCAGGCTGCAAGACCTGCTGCTGGCAACCCCCGCCGCCTCGGCCAACTCCTCGTTCGACTGGATCGGCTTGCCCGCCGGACCGGAGCGCATCGCCGCCCGGATCGACTGGGTCATGCACCTCGGCACGCTGGATGCCGGCGGCTTCTCCGCCGCCTGGGACGCCCTTCCGGAAACCGATCGCGCCGAGGTCGCACGGCTGACCATCCACACCATCAAGTCCGGCTCGCCCCTGCTGCTCCCCGCTCTCGATCGTCTCCTCGCCACCGGTCAATGGGACGTCCTGGGCAGCCAACAGATGGAGGACGCCCTGCAAAGTGGCACGGCCGACCCCTTCGTCCCGCAACCGGAAAAGCCGGAAAAGATCCCAGGACTCCAGGATTGGGCGATGAACCTGCCCGACCGTCCCGAAGCCGCGGAACTGCTGCGCAGGGTCATCCAATGCGACAACCCGTTCCTCTCCTCATCGGAAAGCTTCGCCGGCGACTTCCCCGCGGGAACCTGGCAGCACGAAGAGGCGCTCCTGATCATGGTCGGCCGGAAGCTCGATCTCGACTCCCCGGAAGCGCAGAGCCTCGCCGGTCAGATCAGCGACCCCGCCCGCAAACAGCAGGCCCTCGAACTCATCCGCCGCGATGCCCTCCTGAAGTCCATCAGATAAAACCCGCGCAACCCCGGCTGTTCCACTTCGCACTTGCCACTTTTCACTTCGCACTTCGCACCAAGACCGCCCCACCCGCCGCATCCTCTTAGAAACCCAAAGCTTGTCTCCCCTCCCCCCGCCCGCTTTGCTCACCCTCCCATGAGTGAAACCTT
>JAQGPE010000095.1 GCA_028293225.1 Akkermansiaceae bacterium
CTGCCTTCGGTTTTCTGAAGGCCACCAAGGTCCGTCCATTTCCCAAGAAGGAAATGATCGGCCTGTTCCGTGGTCTGGGCTCGATGCTCAGGGCTCAGATCAACACGGCCGACGCGCTGAAGTACTATGCGCAGGGCTTGCCGAACAAGGCGATGACCGATGCCTTGTTCAAGATCCGCGAGGACATCAACGCGGGCATCAATGTGCACGAAGCTTTCCGCCGCACCGGGCGCTTCAGCGACATGATTGTCGGCCTGATCCAGGCTGGTAGTGACGCCGGGCAGCTGCATCAGGCCTTTCGTTCGCTGGCGGAACGGTTTACGACTGAACTCCATTTCAACAAGGCGCTTAAAAAGGCGACCGTCATGCCATCGATCATCATTTCAGTGCTGATGGGGGCTTTCATCGTGTCGCAGGTCAAGATCGTGCCGCAGGTGGAGGAGATGCTCGCCGGGGTGGGACAGAAGCCGGACGGGATGACGGCGATCTTTTTCGGCATTGCTCATACGACCCAGAAAGTCTGGCCCGCGGTGGTGATCGCGATTATTGCGGCGGCCATCATCATCTGGCGCTCCAATCACGTCCGGAATGTGATCATGGGCCTTGCGATGTCAAAGTGGCGGCTGCTGCGGCTGCTGACCATGAGCCTCCGACAGATGACGTTTCTCGGGACGATCCGCCTGCTTCACGGCAATGGCATCAATCTGGCGAAATCGATCCGCGTGTCCGCAAACAGCGTGAAAGGTACGCCCCTCCATAAGGAACTCCGCGATGCCGCCGACAAATACGAGCACTCCGGCGTGCCGCTGTCCGTTGCCTTTTCGAAATACACCTCGGTGGACTCCCAGGTCGTGCACATGATGTCCATCGGGGAGAAGTCCGCATCTCTGGACACCCAGTTGGACATGCTCAGTGAGATGTATGAGGAGGACGCTGGAAATTATATGGCGGCATTTACCGCCACGGTGAGCTTCGTGGTGCTCCTGATCGCAGTGTTTCTCATCGCCGCCGTCTTCGTGGGCACTTTCATGCCGATTTTCCTGATGGGACCCCGCCTGATGAATAGCCAGATGTAGCCTCCGTCCTCCTCTTCTCCTGCCATGCAACTTACCCGCCTCGACCGCTGGCTCCGCGAACGCTTCGTCTACGAGACGCATGTGTACACCCTGCGTGAACCGGAAACCATTCCGGCGGGGGTGATCGTGGAGGAAATGCCGGAGGCCCCCGGCCGGCGCTTCCGCCACCGGATGATCATCCGCAGCGAGGGACAGGCGCAGTCGATTATCTCAAGGCTGAAAGCCTCGAACCAGATGTTCACCACCCGGGTGGTGGATCGCCAGGAGTGGTACGTCCCCTTTCTGGCGCCCAGGGACAAATCGGTCACCTGGTGGGTGATCTGGCTGGTCATCACGCTGGTGGGCGGATTTTTCCTGATTCGCGCCGGGATCAACCTTTGGAACAGCCCGATCATCCAGGACAATATCCAGGATGTCATCAAGACGATGAAGAGCTGATGCGGTTGGAAAAGTTTTCCTGCTTTTCAAGTTTCCTTAAATATTCTATCCATAAACGGTCGATGAAAGTTCGCGTTCAGAGTTCCGGGAGGGGATTTACCATCCTGGAAATGTCGATGGTGGTTTGTCTTATTCTCATCCTGATCACCATGAGCTTTTTCGGGTGGCGGGGAGTCGACACCTGGAAAAAAGGCAAGGCCGCTTCGGAGTCCCTGCGCACCGCTTACATCGCCCAGCGGGCCTATCTGGCTGACAATCCGACGGCGAAGGTGGCAAACCTCACCCAGGCGATGCTTCAGCCTTACCTCCCCAATAACGCCGCCACCTTTCCGGTGATCACCTCGTTGACCGGCGCCACTCTCGCCATCCGGGTGAACGTGTCTCCACCCTATGCGACCGACGGGTCCGCGACGACGGGCAACCGTTACGATCCGTCCGGCAGCACCACTGATCTTTTATGGGACGTCGGCGAATGAGGAATTTGCGGCTCATTTCCGTAGCGCTGCTCGGCCTCTCCGGCCTGGCGCAGGGGGCGGACCAGGGTTTCCGCCAGTTGGGTGACTTCGTGATCCAGTCGCGGATCAAGCTGACCGGGGAAAAGGTCCTGCCGACCCCGATCAAGCCGCTGCGACTGACGGTCAGCACGGACGGGACTTTCGTGAAGATTGTGACGGATGGAAATCAGGAGACCGCGGCCACCTTTAAAATCTATCGTGCGGACGGGATCGGCAGGCAAGCCGGGCCCGGCGCGGCGCTGGAGGTGATTCCGGGCGTTCAGGCCACCGCCGACCAGGGCGGGGTGCACCAGCACTTGCGCATGACGCGGGAGAATCTGATTCTGACCACTTTCCCCGGCGTTTCCGACCAGACCATCATCACGACCGCGGTCGCGGTGCCGGTCCCTGCGACGGTACGCAACCCCTGACCAACCTCACCCTGCCATGAGAGCCCTCCCCCAGCTACCTTCGCCCACCGGCACCGCGTTGGTGGATGCACAGACACTGGAACTCAGTGCCGTGCGCGACCGGTTGCTGCCGCCGGAGCCTTCTTCCCCGCTGAACCGGGCCTATCCGTGGCTGCTCATCGCCAGCACCGGCCTCGCCGCCGTGTTCTGCGTTCTTTATCTCACCAAGCCGGTGATCGTTGCCGGCGTTCCGGCCGTGGCGCAGCCGGTGGCCCCCGCGGTGGCCGCGGCGAAGCCGGCGCCGGTGGTGGCGGCCGCGCTCAAGCAGCCGGACGCCAAGGTCCTCCCGGATGCGAAAGCGCTGCCCGGCGAGCTGTCCCGGCCGGAAGCGACCGACCCGCGCGGCCTCGGCGCCGGGAATGCCAATCCATTTGAGGAAACCAACCTCCGCGTGCAGCATGTGCTGGGTGCCCAGGGACCGGCGGGAGAGGATCTCGGCCGCATTGTTCTCGACGTGCCGGTGCTGTATCGCAGCCGGGCTCTGCGCTGGACGCCAAAGGAAATCAACCGGG
>JAQGPE010000683.1 GCA_028293225.1 Akkermansiaceae bacterium
AGAGCGCGCCGTCCGGCCCCATCTTCACATCGATCGGCCGGAAGCTGACCTCCTCCGAACGGACCAGGTCACCGAGCTCCTGCGCGGCATAGCCGGAGCCCTGGTCGCTGACACCGAAGCGCACCACCCGGTGGGCGCGGAAATCGCAGGTGATCATCGAGCCCTGCCAGTCGGCCGGGAAATTCGTCGATTCGATGATCTCCAGCCCGGCGAACTTCGGGTAGCTGCCGGGGCTGACGCTATCCAGGATCTTTTCGGCGTGGGCGTAGGTGGTGAACATCGCGCCGGGAAAGGCCCAGTTGATCCCGCCGCCGCCCGCGCCGTCGGTGGTGAAGGATTGCCCGAAGCGGTCGAACTGATGACCCCACGAGTTCAGCCAGCCGAAGAAGGTTGGCGTCAGCTGGTTGGTGTGGGGGTCGAAGCGCATGATCGCGCCGCTGCGGATCCGCACCACGCCGTGCGGCGTTTCGGTATCGGTGCGCGTGTAGATGCTCTGGTTGACCCACAGCTTGCCGTCCGGCCCGCGGCGCAGGGTGTGGATGTCGTGGTGGGTGTCCTCCGTGCCGAAGCCGCTCAGCACCCGGCGCTTCTCATCGGCCACGCCGTCGCCATCGGTGTCCTTGAAGTGCAGCAAATCGGTGCTCTGGCCGACATAGCAGCCGCCGTCGCCGGGGATCACCGCGGTGGGGATCAGCAGGCCGGTGGCGAAAACCTTGGCCTGGGTGGCCTTGCCGCTGCCGTCGGTGTCCTGCAGCACGATGATCTGGTCATTGGCCGTCTGGCCGACTTCGACCTGCGGATAGTCTTCCGAGCTGGCGACCCACAGGCGGCCGCTGGCGTCGAAGTTCATCTGGGTCGGCTTGTGCAGCATCGGATTCTCCGCCCACAGATTGATCTCATAGCCGTCGGCCACGGTGAACTTTGGCAGCGGCTGGTCGGTGTGCGCCGCCACCGCCGACTCTGTGCGGACCGCGGGCTCCGGCACGGTCACCCGTTTCGAAAGATCCCGCAGTTGGGCGATGAGCTTTTCCTCGCCTTCCACCAGCGCGTCGAACTGCGGGATCTCGCCCGCGTTGCGGCCCTGCTCGCCGCGCCGGAAGCCGAAGATATACGCCATGTTCGCCGGGCGGGAGCGGTTGAAGAACCAGGCGTTCTTGCGCAGGATGTGGGCGCGCAGTGCGGCCGCGGCTTCGCCCTGGTCCCAGGTCAGGTGCTTCCACCCGAAGGCGGTTTCCAGCTGTCGCGCCACCGCTTTGTAGCCCTCGCTGCTGAGGTGGATGCCATTCTCGGTGTAGGCCGGATTCTGCGGCAGATCCTGCAGTGAAAGGAACGGCAGATTGCGCTTTTGCGCCAGGGCCTTGAGGATTCCGTCGAGCTTCACCAGCGACTCGCGGTGCTTCGCGATTTCCTCCTTTTCCCCGACCGCAAACCGCGGCGGCGGCCCGAGCAGCAGGACCCGCACCGGATTTCCGGTCGCCGCCGGCAGTGTGTCGAGCAGCCGCTCCATGCCGGCTTGAAAGGCTTCCGGAGTCTGCCCGCCCGGCAGCGACGAGGCCATGCCGTAGCCGATGATCACCACGTTTGGCTTGTAGGTCTTCAGCTGGTTCTGGAGCTGCTTCCAGCCTTCATCGCCATTCTCAGTACCGGCCTGGAGTTCGCTCAGTCCGTTGCGCGAATCCCCCGCCGGCGTGTCCGCGCTCCAGCCCAGGTTGCGGAAGCTGACCGTGCGATCGAAGTGACGCGTGGTCATCGCAAGCTCCAGCCAGCCCTGATACTGCTCGTGCTCGATGAAGGTGTCCCCCAGCAGCGCCACCCGGTCTCCCTCCTTCAGCTCAAATGACCCCGCCCCCAGTGCGGAGGCATGAAGACCAGCGGCAACCAAACCGAGCGAGAAAAACGTCCGTGTCATGAGCGAGTGAGAAGCAGGGCTGAGCTACTAGTGCGGCCGGGTGGAAATTTCGAACAGGTTTCAAAAATATCGATTCGTATCGCCTTTCGTCTCTTGCATCCGCGGGAAAGCGACCGGGACCGAGATGATCGACAGGACCCGGTAAAATGCGCGTAAAAGCCGGCTTGGGATGGAATCGCCTCTTTCGCGGGCGAAGGATGCCGGTAGTTTCGTGCCATGACCCGTTTTGCCCTCCTGGCCACCTCCTTCCTGTTAGGCGCCGCGCCTGCGTTCGCGGTGAGCGATTCCGTGAAAGCACCGCTGGCGAATCTGGTCGCGGCGATGCGGGACGAACTGAAGGCCGGGGCAGCGCCGGAGGCGAACGGCAGGCCGCGGGAGGATTCGGAGAGGAAGTACGCGCTGAATGCCCTCCTGGAGAATTCCACCGACGAGCGGCTCGCCCTGGGGCTTCAGGGCGCCAGCCGCAGCTTCACTTCCCAGCCGGTTCTCGATGCGGTGGAGAAGCTCCGCGGCGCCATCGAAGCCGACCAGGCGGCGCGTGAGGCGGCCGTCGTCAAGGCCCACCAGGCGCTGATCCAGAAGGTCCGCGATGCCGTGGCCGCGGCGAAGGTCCCGGCCGATCTCGACCCGGTCCTGACCCTGCTGGATCTCCCCAATGCCGACAACAACTCGGAGGTCGCGCAGTCCAGAAACCAGCAACTCAATGACGCCCGGCGGTTCGTCACCCGCTGGCAGGACTACCTCGCGGCGGTCCAGGAGCAGTCCCCGGAAAAGGTCCTCGTGACGTTGCAGAACCTGAACCAGGAAGACGGCAACCGGCTGTCGATCGTGCCGCGCTCGACGCTGCTGAAGATCGAGCAGGACCAGACCGCCAAGCAGCCGGATTTCGGCGCGTGGATCGTCGGCATCAAGTCGCTGGATGACATCGCCGCCGTCTCCGAGAAGGTCCGCAGGCTCAATCGCGATTCCTCGCCCAGCGGGAACGAGGCCCAGCTGGATGCCCTCGAATCCCTGACCGTGATCGACAAGATCTACCGGGCCTATCTCGCCGGAGCGCCGTTCACCCTGGAAATCGACTCCCACTACTCCACCAGCCAACTGAGCTCGGAGGTCTTCGCCAGGATCGCCGAACTGAAGGTCATGCTGCTCAGGCAGGTGCTGCCGCGCTACATCGAAGCCCCGGCAGGCACCGTGCCCAAGGCTGACGAGACGCCGGTGGATTTCCTCAACCGGGTCACGGCCGAGGCCAGGAACAGCGGCGATCCGCGCCTGGCCCTGCGGGCGCGCGATGCGAAACGAGCCCTGGTCCACAGCTACGGATCCGGCGACGATCCTTACGCCATCCAGGGCTATCTCGCGGCTCAAAATCAGGAGGCGGCCGGGCAGTTCAGCTTGGCCGTCGCCTCCTACCAGCAGGCCCTCAAGAGCGGCAGCGATCTCATCTCGCCCGAGGTGATCGGCAAGCGCCTCGAGGCGATCAAAAGCGCTCACCCCGAGGAGTATCAGAGGGGCCTGGATGCCTTCCTGAAGCCTGCCGTGATCATGAGCCCGCCTACAGGTCCGCCGGCATCCGCGAACGAGGAAGCCAAGCCGAAGGGCAAGCCCGCCGGGCCCGGCCGCTGACCCGTTCATCATCAGGCTTTTACCACCCGCCGCCGCGATCCGCGTGACGGCGGGTTTTTCGTGGGTGGCGGTTTCGATTCAGAAAAATCGAAATTCCCGCTTGATCTCCCACTAATCAGTAGGCATTAGTCCGCCCGTCACCGAGAACCGCCGCTTGAGAGAGCCGCCCGGTTCAGCGACCCCAGCATGGGGAGCCGGCGAACGATCTCCACCTTTTGTTGCGACGGCCTCTTCCGCCGAGCCCCGTGGATCCGAATTCACTCCGCAATGATCCTTTCCTTTCAGTCCCCTTTTTCCGGCTCCCGAACCTTGGTTCCAGAGTTCATGTGTCAATTTCGTTTGAGAAAACGATACGACTTTCCAGGTGGTTAAAGCGGATGGGTTTGCGGCGCGGGGGTGATTTCTTGGGTTTTATCCCCCCAGCGCTGCTTACTGCCACGGCGGACCCGGGATTTTGGGTTTCCCGCGCCCGCCGTGGCTTATTTTCCAGGTTGCCCGAATGCGGGCGCGTGAAAGGGAGGGGTCTCTTAGCCCCCTCCCTTTCCCTGTTTTCCTGACCCAGATCCCGATCCGGGCAGGGCTGCGTCACGATTCCGTTACGCAAATCACATGCATTAGCTATTTTCTTGCTTTTGAATTCCAATTGCCAAATTTGAGGCCGCTTTCGCCTTTGCACCTCGCGGAATTCTCCACCATGAAAAATTGGCACATCCGTCCTTTCTGCATTCTTTGCCTGCCGCTGGTCATCCAGGCCGCGGCGGCCAAGCCGTCCGACCTGGTGACCGGGGATCCGGTCGCCGAGCTCGACCCGATGGTCGTCACCGCCAGCCCGCTGAAGCGGACCCAGTTCGAACTCGCGCAGGCCACCAAGGTGGTCGACTCGAGGCAGCTGCTGCTGAAATCGCAGGCCACGCTGGGTGAGACGCTGAAGGACGAGCCGGGCGTCAGTTCCACCTACTTCGGTCCGGGAGCCAGCCGCCCGATCATCCGCGGCCTCGGCGACGACCGGGTGCGCGTTTTGCAGAACGGCACCTCGGTGCTGGACGTCTCCAACGTCAGCCCGGACCACGCCGTGGCGGTCGATCCGCTGTCGCTGAAGTCGGTGGAAATCGTCCGCGGCCCGGCGGTGCTGCTCTACGGCCCGAACACCATGGGCGGGGTCATCAACGCCACCGACAACCGCATCCCGGAGGAGAAGTTCACCGGCAAGTGGCCGGAGGGTCACTACGCGACCAACTACAGCTCGGTCGATGACGGCTACTCCCACTCCGGCGAGATCACCTTCGGCGCGGGTCCGCTGGTCTTCCACCTCGACGGCTTCACCCGCGAGACCCAGGACGTGCACATCCCCGGCTTTGCCCGCTCGGCGATCCTGCGCGCCACTTCGCCGCTGCCATCCGACGAAACCGAAGCCTATGGCGTGCTGCCGAACAGCGCCACCGAGTCGCGGGGCGCGGGCCTGGGCGGTTCGTATGTCTGGGACGGCGGCTTTTTCGGCGTATCCTACTCCGGGGTGGATTCGCACTACGGCACGGTGGCGGAGCGCGATGTGACGATCGGCCTGCACCAGCGGCGCTGGGATTTCCGCGGGGCCTTTTACGAACCCTTCGATGGCATCAAGGAGATCCGCTACAAGTTCGGCCACTCCGACTACAACCACACCGAGTTCGAGGGCGCCGAGCCGGGGACCAAATTCCTGATCGAGGGCTATGACGGCCGGGTCGAGGTGGTGCACCAAAAGCTCGGGCCGTTCGAAGGCTCGGTGGGCTTCGAGACGCAGCACAACGAGTTCTCCGCCCTGGGCGACGAGGCCTTCCTGCCGCCGGTCACCAACGACATCAACTCCGGCTTCGTCTTCGAAGAAGTGAAGCTGAACGACAAGCTGCGCCTGCAGTTCGGCGCGCGCTATGACCACCAGGAAAACGAGACCGATCCCGACCCGCATTTCGGCCCGGGGATCGACCGGACCTTCGACGCCTTCAGCACCTCCGCGGGCGTCGTCTACAATCCGGCCAAGGACTACGCGGTGGCCCTGACGCTGGGTTACGCGCAGCGCCCGCCGACCTATGTCGAGCTGTTCGCCAATGGCCCGCACGTCGCCACCGGCACGGTGGAAGTCGGCGACTCGAACCTGGATACGGAGAACGCCTTCTCGCTCGATCTGTCGCTGCGCAAGAAGGCCGGCTTCGTGACCGGCAGCGTCAGCGGCTTCTACTACCGCTTTGACCGCTTTATCAACCTGACTCCGACCGGAGCGATCGACCCGAAGGAGAACCTGCCCATCTATGCCTATCGCGGCGTGCCGGCGGACTTCTTCGGCGGCGAAGCCGAGGCGGTGTTCCACCTGATCGAGGGCGACAGCAAGCCGACCGAAGACGGCAAGTCCGGCATTCCCACCGCCACCTCCACCAGCGGCCAGGCGCTCGACCTGACGCTGCGGACCGACTACGTGCACGCCGAGAACCGCGATACCCACGAGCCGCTGCCGCGCATCCCGCCCTTCCGCGCCAGCGCCGGGCTGGACTACCGCATCGACCGCTTCGCCGCGCAGCTGGAGGGCAGCTACAATGCCCGCCAGCACCGCACCGCGCAGTATGAGCTGCCGACCGACGGCTACTTCCTGGTCAACGCGGGGATCAGCTACGACTTCGACGTGAAGGGGCTCAAGACGACCCTCTATCTGAAGGGCACCAACCTGACCAACGAAGAGGCGCGGGAGAGCACCTCCTTCCTGAAGGACATCTCGCCGCTGGCGGGACGCGGGGTGGTCGCCGGGTTGAGAACGGATTTCTAGGAGATAGAAGGCAAGGGCTGTTTGGAGCCCCGTCCGGAGCGGTCCGGGCGGGGCT
>JAQGPE010000203.1 GCA_028293225.1 Akkermansiaceae bacterium
GTCTTGACGCCAGGTTCCAGGCCGACCCCGTCAAAGGTGAAGGGCAGCTGGACGTTGGTATTGGCGTTCAAGAACAGCGATCCCTGGGTATCGAAGTCCCGGGTGACCTTGAACTGCTGGAAGATCGTGGGGGCGTTGATATCCGCGACGAACTCGGCATTGTAGACTTCCAGTTGGCCGAGGCCGGTGTTGTTGATCTGGATGTTGTAGGTCTGGATCGGAGCGGTGTTGGCGACCGGTCCGTAGGAGGCAGTCGAAGGCACATCAATGTCCGGGATGGCGACCTGGGCGGTGATGTTGATGATCTCCTGGGTCTTGAAGGAGTCGTTGCTCGTGGTCGTAACGGTGGCGTGGTAGGTGCCAGGAAGGTTCGCGGGGTTGAACGAGAGTACGAGATTCGACGTCGCTCCCGGGGCGATGTTCAGAGGCAGGGTGGAGGTCAGGCTGAACAGGGCGGCATCGTCGCCGGTGATGGTCGCGCCCGTGACCGAGAGGCTGTTGGCCGTGCCCTTGTTCTGGATCGGCAGATTGATGACCGTCACGCTGCCGGAGGAGGTGACGTTGGCGTTGTTGCTGGTCTGCAGCTGAGGATCGTGCGGCGCGATGGCGTTCGGGCCGGCGGTGAAGTTGGCCAGGACCTGGCTGTCGCTCATGGCGCCTTTCCAGATGCGCAGTTCATCGACCGAGCCGGTGAAGCAGGGGTCGCCGTAGAAAACGGGAGCGCCGATGTAGTTCTGGGTGGTATTCCCCAACTGGGAGATGGTGCCGGTCCAGACTTCGCTGTCGGCCAGAACGCCGTTGAGGTAGAGGCGGATCTGGTCGTTCGCGTCGTCGTAGACGACGGTGGAAAGGATGGGCACGTTGTTGGCCAGCGCGGCGGGATTGGTGCCGGCGCGAGTGTTGACCTCCCCTCCGTTCGCCAGCTTGAAGCTCATGGTGGGAGGGTTGTCAGTGATGCCGGCCCGCGGGGTGAAGTCGAGGTATCCGGAGGTGCCGCTGCTGGCTCCCGGAGTGCCGAACATCCAGACCTTTGCCCAGTCGGCGGCGGTGGCGGTGGTGAACCAGGTTTCAACCGTGAGGCTGTTGGTTGAAGCGAGAGTGGGGCCGATCGGGATGGTGGCGCAGTTGGTGCGTGCCGCTCCGCCGGGCAGGACGAGAGCGCCCGCATTGATGGAGGCGGTGCCGACGAGAGTGGCGGTGCCGCCGCCGACGCTGTCGGTCAGGTTGGTGAAGCTCCAGCGATGGGCGAGTTCCTGGGCATATCCCTGGCTGAGGCCGAGGGCGGTCATGGCGAGTGCTGCCGCGGTGCCGCGCATGTACACGCGGGTACCTTCGAGGCCATGCCTCTTACTTTTTTGGCTGATCATGGGTTTTGGGGTTTTTTGGCGGCACCTCCTTGGAGCCTGCTTTGGGAACAGGCCGCAAATCGGCGACGCCGAGGGTTTTAAACGCACTAAAAGAGCCAGTGACTCCTCTAGACTCGATCACCCTACATGGGTCCCTCGGGGGAGTGGAATACAAATAATACGGGTTCCACTGCTCAAACTACTTGGCTGGAAACCGGAATCTGCGATGAGCCGCCGATTTGGTTCTATCGATTCCTGAAACTAAAAATCAATGACTTGCGAAGCGAAAATCGAGAGGGATTCGCTCCAATAGACCCTCGCCGAAGACCTGATTGAGGCTCAATTCCGGGAGGTTTACGTAGCCTATATGACAAACACAGGCCGTATTTGGGCAGGTGCGGGGAGTGAGGCGGGAGGCAAAATCGGGTTCGTAGATATTGCCGATGGGGGTCTTGATAAAGTGACAGCGGCGGGCGGTTCCTTCGCCATCGACGGTGAAGCTGGTATGTCCCGCGTGGCAGTTTTTTCCGCGGCTGGGATGGCGGCGGAGATTGACCAGAAAAAGCGGGTCGATGGCGGTGAGGAAGTCGAGGTGGGACTGTTCGTAGTAGTCCGGGTTCTTCTTCAGCGCATTCACCCAGAGATAGGTTTCCGGCGGGAGTTGCTCGCGGAGTTCGGCGATGAGGGGGAAGTGGTCCTTCACTCCGACGGCGCCGACGCTGTGGCGGATGCCCATGCGCTGGAGGAGGTGGATCTTCGCGGCGAAGCGCTCGACGGTGGTCTCGGTGGGGTGGAAGGTGCACCAGAGGGCGACGGTGCCGCGGTCGGCGGAGTCGAGCCACTGGAGGCCGCAGGCGAGATTGGTCTGGATCGCGGCGCGGCGGACGTGCTGCATGCGGCCGAGGCGGAGCAGGGCCTCGCGATAGGCACGGTGGACGAGGGCTTCGCCCCAGGGGGTGAAGAGGATGCCGATTTCCTGCGGGGCGCTGGACTCCACCCAGTCGAGAAAGCGGTGGAGGCGGGCGGTGTCGTCCTGGAGTTCCTCCCGGGTGTTGCGGGTCTTGGCAAAGGGGCAGTAGCCGCAGGCGTAGTTGCAGCTCGAAAGCGGGCCACGGTAGAGGATGTTCCAGCGCGGAGGAGTGGCGGTCATGGCGTGGTCGCTGGTCAGGCCAGTTCGTATTCCTCCATCAGGGTTTCCACGGCGCGGGAGTAGAGCCAGGGGCCGATGGTGTCGGCGCGCTCCAGGCCGGCGGGGGTGAGGCGCAGGAAGCCGCTTTGACGGGTGGCGAGGCCAGCCTCGAGGAGTTCGGCGATTTCCGGGAAATCGGAGTCCGGACCGCTGCCGCTCCAGGCGGTGTAGGCGGCTTCGTCAAGGCCATCGGCGCGGAGCAGGGACTTGATCAGGTAGCGGCGCTGCTGCTCCGGGCGGGTGAGCTCATGGCCATACCAGGCGGAGCCGTGATGGTGGGCGGGGCGATCGACGAAATCATCGAGGATGGCCTGGATGCCGACCCGTCCTACGGCGTACTCCGTACAATAGTGGACGCGGCTGGTGTAGGAGCGGGCGCCGGCGCCGAGGCCGACCATGCCGTCCTCCTGGCAGCAGTACGAAGCGCCGCTTTCATCGCCCTCGGCGGGGCTGTCGCGGTGGCGGAAGAGACGCAGGGAAATCTGACGGTAACCGCGCTCCAGAAGCAAATCGCGGCCGGCGCGAAACTGGGCGAGGCGGAGATCGGACGGGTCGCGGCCCTGTCGCCCCAGGCCGGTGAGGGGCCGGACGTAGAGGGGGTAGAGGAAGAGCTCCTGGGGCTGATACTCCAGGGCGGCGTGGAGTGACTCCAGCCAGGAGGCGACGGTCTGGCCCTGGATGCCGTAGATCAGATCGATATTCAGCACCGGAAAGCCGGCGGCGGCGAGGCGGGAGAGGGCGGTGTGCAGGACGGCGGGCTTTTGCGGCCGGCCCAGCGAAC
>JAQGPE010000256.1 GCA_028293225.1 Akkermansiaceae bacterium
GGTCCGGATGGCCGCGTTGAAGCGATCCTCGCCAAGGTGAAGCCGGCGGCGCATCTGAAAATGCTGTTCGAAGCCTTGGCTTGAGCCCGGGCCCCATCCGTCGGTAGGATCTCCCCACGCCGCATGCAGAAGACCCTCAAACCCCCGGCCCACCCGTTGGCAGCGCTGCTGTCGATCGGCGGGATGTCACTGGTCGTGGCTGCGACCCTGCATCTTCTCGGCATTACGAAGGGAGTTGATCGTGCCGCGGCGAACTGGCTGAACTCCGCGCAGATGGGTGGGGATTTCCGTGATCTGCCTGCCGCCTGGGGCTGGCTGTGGACCGCTCTGATTTCCTCGTTTGGCCTGGCCGCCGGGATGCTGATTTCGCGCCGTCATTGGCGGCGTGCGGTGATCTGGGTCAGCGTGCTGCTGTTGACGGTCTGCTGGGTGCCGGTGCTCGGACTCTCCGGTTGGAAAGTCCCGGTGGCGTTGCCGCTGGTAGCCGCGCTATGGTGTGGCATCTGGGCGATGATCTATGCGGCCCGCCACCAGGAACCAGGCGACGCCTGAAATCACGACATGGCGCGTATCGAATATCCTGCGGCGGTCATCCGCCTGATCGACGAAATGAAGCGTCTGCCGGGCGTGGGCCCGCGTAGCGCCGAGCGGATCGCGATCTGGCTGCTGCAGAATCCGCGTGCGGAACCGCTGGCGCTGGCGGCTTCGCTCCAGCAGGCCAAGGAGGAGATCACACCCTGCCCGCAGTGCGGCTTTTTCACCTCCGGCGGCGAATGTGCGGTTTGCGACGATCCGGCCCGTGAGCCGATTCTCTGCGTGGTCGAGCAGGCCACCGATGTGCTGCCGCTGGAGCGCTCCGGGGCTTTCA
Organism: Akkermansiaceae bacterium; assembly: GCA_028293225.1. GTDB lineage: Bacteria > Verrucomicrobiota > Verrucomicrobiia > Verrucomicrobiales > Akkermansiaceae > Haloferula. The sequence continues at coordinate 869 of JAQGPE010000256.1, forward strand.
AGGGCCGCTATCACTGCCTGGGCGGCAAGCTTTCCCCGCTCGACAACGTGACGCCGGACGATCTGCGGATCGGCCCGCTGCTGCGCCGCATCTCCGAAGGCGCCGGCACCGAAGTGATCCTGGCGCTTGGCGCGGATGTGGAGGGCGAGGCGACCGCCAACTACCTGGCCAGCCTGCTGCGTGGACGCTGCCCCGTGACCCGCATCGCCCAGGGTCTCCCCGCCGGTGGCGGATTGGAACACGCGGATGCCCTGACTCTCGCCCGCGCTCTCGAAGGCCGCCGCGATCTCTGATTTTCCACCTATTTTCCAGTGCCCCAGCCTCCCCGCAAACGCCCGCAGTTCCATGCCAAGAAGCAGCCCTTTCAACGGCCGTTTCCTCCGAGAGGACGCGCGGAAAGCTCGCGGGAACAGGGCTGGGACCAGGTGGCGGTCTGGTATGACAAGCTGGTCGGCGATGGTGGCTCCGACTACCATCGTAACGTCGTGCTTCCAGCTGCCATGCGCCTGCTGGCACTGAAGACCGGCGAGACGGTGCTGGATCTGTGCTGCGGCCAGGGCGTGCTGATCCCGCTGCTGCTGGAGTCAAAGGCAGCCAAGGTCACGGCGGTCGATGCCAGTCCGCGTCTGATCGAGGCCGCGAAGTCCCGTTTCATTGCGGAGAAGCGCGTGGAGCTGAAAGTCGATGATGCGACCGTCCCGGGTCCATGGGCGGATGGCAGTCACGATGCCGTGACCTGCCTGATGGCGGTGCACGACGTGGCGGATCTCGATGGACTGGCGAAATCGGTCGCGGCTTCGCTGAAGTCCGGCGGGCGTTTCGTGGCGGTGTTCATGCATCCGTGCTTCCGGATTCCCCAGCAGACCCACTGGGGCTGGGACGAGGGCCGCAAGCTGCAGTTCCGCCGGATCGACCGCTACGGGGTGCATCTCGACATCCCGATCAAGACCCACCCGGGGCAGGGCGGGGGAGATACGACCCTTTTCCACCATCGTCCGCTGGGCGAAGTGCTGACTGCTTTTGGTCGTGCCGGACTGGCGATCAGGGTGTGTGAAGAGCTCTACAGCCACCGCCGGTCGCAGGCTGGGGGCTCCCGCAGCAAGGGGGAACACCGGGCGGCGGCGGAATTCCCGGTTTTCCTGGCGTTGGAAGCGGTGAAGTTGCCGTGAAATTCCCCTTTCCCCGCGGGGAAGAGGGTTTTAGCGTCGCTCCAATGAGCGGTTGCCACGGTCCGAAGATGAAGATGGATCCCGGTCTTCACCAGGATAAGAAACCATCATGGATCAAAGTCCGCCTGCCGAATAATCCGGCGTTCTGGTCGACCAAGTCCCTGATTACCGACCTGAAACTGGTCACGGTGTGTGAAGAGGCCCAGTGTCCCAATCGTTGGGAGTGCTGGGGTCAGGGAACGGCGACGTTCATGATCGCCGGTGAGAAGTGCACCCGCGCCTGCGGCTTCTGTGCGGTGAAGACCGCCAAGCCGGACGCGCTGGAGGTCGACGAGCCCCATCGCGTGGCGGAAGCGACCCGCCGCATGAAGCTGCGCCACGTGGTGATCACGGCGGTGGCCCGCGACGACCTTCGCGACGGCGGCGCCGAGCATTTCCAGCACACCATCGAGGCGGTCCGGGCCATGAACCCGGGCATCGTCATCGAAGTGCTGGTTCCCGATTTCAACGACCGCGACTGGGCCCTGCAAATGGTCATGGATGCGCGTCCGCACATCTTCAACCACAACCTGGAAACGGTCGAAAGGCTGACTCCGCTGGTGCGCTCCCGCGCCCAGTATCACCGCTCGCTGGCGGTTCTTAAGAAGGCCAAGGCGATGGTGAACGGCAAAGTGGCGACCAAGAGTGGCATCATGCTCGGTCTGGGCGAACGGCGTGAGGAGATCCTCCAGTCAATGGACGACCTCCTTGCCGCTGACGTGACGGTGCTGACCATGGGGCAATACCTCCGCCCGACTCCACGTCACCTGCCGGTGGTGGAATACATCGATCCCACGGTCTTCGCGGAGCTGAAGCAGATCGCTCTCGACAAGGGATTCCGCCATGTGGCCTCCGGCCCGCTGGTGCGGAGTTCGTATCACGCCGCGGATTTCCGCCCGGAGCTCGATATCATGGATGAGATCGACAAGGTGGTGCCGACCCGCGGTCTGGAACTGGAGCCGGAGCACCTGCCGATCCCAGCCGCAAGGGCGGAACTGGTGCGGGCTTCCGTGGCTTGAGCGGATTGGTAAAAGGACGAGGAGATTGAGATCGACCTTCAATCTCCCGTCCGCAAGCGTACTGGCAAGATGATGAAGTGCTCCTCCCTTCTCGCTGGCTTGCTTTTGGGTGCTCACGCTTATGGAGCGGAGCCGGTGGTGAAGCTCGCAGGGGTGCAGCGATTTTCGAGGAAGGATCCGAAGGTTTTAGCGGCTTCAAAAACTTCAACTCCGGTAAAGGTCTCGGCGTCACGCTCCTGATCAGCAGTGAGGAGCGGATTTCAACCTGGGATAATGAGGCGGCTTCGCTGAAGATTGGCGGTGCTGCCGACTGTCGTTGGGGGCGCTCCTGGATCTCGCAGGATCGCAAATCGTTAAGCTTCGAAATTTTTACCGCCGGCAACTACGAGTTGGATACGAACGGAGCGGTGAAGGTGACCGGCGAAATCCCGATGACGTTGGCCTCCGGGAGCGGGAAAGAACTGAAAAGCGCGGCTTTCAAAGCAGCTCTGGGCGAAAAGATTTCGTTTCCCGAGAGTGGAGCGGAAACCCCTCAAATGGCGGTTAGATCCGTAAGGCAGTTCCAGCCCGATGACGAAAGCATTGAGGTCGTGGTCACCACCAATCGGAAGATCGAGGAGTTTGCCGGGTTTCGCTTTCTCAATGCAGAGGGAAGGAGATCGAGTTTCAGCAAGCCGGCAGCACATGGACGACTTCCAGTGAGGGAGGCAGCGGTGACCTCATGTTCATTTTCAAGACCTCACCGGGCGATTTGGTGCTGGCTCTTTCGCCCTACCAGAAGAGGGAACAGATCGGCCTGAAAGTGGATCTCACCGCCGGTTTGGCAGTCCCGAAGCCCTGAGGAAACGCTGATTCAATCGCGATCCACGCCGCGGCATGCGACATGTCCGCTGCTGAAATGACGGGCGTGGCCCGCCGGATGAGTTTCTCTGAGGCCGGG
>JAQGPE010000262.1 GCA_028293225.1 Akkermansiaceae bacterium
TCGCTGAACTGCGGCGGCGTTGGGCCGCGGTTGAAACCAACTATCAGGGCCGCGACTTTCAGCTGTCGCTGATCAAGGCTGGAGCCCAGGCGCTGTCGGCTGCCTATGAACTGCGGCACGAAATCGAGAAGGCGGATCGGTATGCTGGGATCGTTCGCGAGATGCAGGCTTTCGACATCCCTTACGTGCCGGGGGAACTCTACGCCTCCGGATACCTCGCGATCCGGGCTCCGGAAGCGAGCGAGCCCGAGATAGGGATGCCCGGGTCCGCCGGCAAGCGTGCCGGGAGATTGGCGGAGTACGCCATGTGGGAGCGCTTCACTTTTCATCTCGTGGCGGTGGTACTGGCTCTGCTCGGGGGAGTCTTGCTGCTGGCGCCTCGTCTGGTTCGCAGGGATGCGGGCGCCTTGCCGGAGCGCCTGGGACGTCTGTTGACCATCGGCGACCGGATGGTATTGCTGATCGCCGGTCTGGCGGTGCCGGCGGCGGTTTATTTCGGCTGCACCCGGCTGCTCCCGGGGCGTGGCGAGTATCTGAGCTTCTGGAAATTTCTCCTGATGCTCTCGCAGGCGATGGGGATGGTGGCAGCCATGGCATTCCTGACGGCGGCGCTGGCCCGGCTCATCCTGGTCCGGCGCGGAGCAGCTCTGGGATTCCTGAAAGCAGGGGCGAAGATGGACCTCGTCTTTGCCTCGCTGTCTCTGGGATTGATCGCGATCGCCTGTTTTGTCCCTCCGGCTCTTTCACCGCTTTATCAGGAGCCTTATGAAGGCGGGTTTGCCGGAGTGATGTTCGCGTTTCCCGTTTTGTGGGCAGGCTTCCGGACCTATGGATGGATTGCCGCCCCGCCGGAAAGACGCGTGCTCCAGGCGGCTCTCTTGAGAGCGTGCGCACCAGTGATGGTAGTGGGAGCGTTGCTGTCAGTGTTGGCCATCGCAGAACTGCACGCCTGGGAAAATCAGCTGGTGAGCCGGATGACCACCGGATCGATGACTGCTCCTGAAATGACCCTGGCCGCGCCGTCGCAGCAGGCACGCGCCGACTCCTGCCGGCGGGCGATTCTGAAAACCCTGGATCCCTGAATAGAGGAGGAGTAACAAAGCTCTGGCGGCAACGGAGGAGGAAACTCCGGTCTTTCGCGCCGGTTCGGGACGGTGGAAGAAAACTCCCCGGCAGCTTCGTGAAGGAGCGTATCGAAGCCGGCGGATGGCTCGCGAACCCATTGCCCGCACCCGCCTTTCAAGATAGCGTGATGCCGTGGAATTCGACACCGCAAGGAGGGAACTGATCGAGGCGGTGTTGGAGCCCCTGCCGGAGCAGGAAAAGGCGCGGCAGACTCTGGAAGCCGTCATGGCGAGCACAGTCGGGAATGTTGCCCCCGAAAGGGAAGGGCGGATCCCTGCCGTGACGGCACGAATGAGAAAATCAGCGCTTGGGTTTGGCCGCAAAAGGAGAGGGGGCGTCATCGCACCGGTCACGGCGTTGATCGCGGTCGTGTGGATGGCGTGGCTAAGTCCGGCGGCCAGGCGGGAACTGGAGGCTATCCGGCTGGCGGCATCCGCCGAATCGGGCATGCAGTTTTTTAGCGAGGATAAGCCACCGCCTCTATTTTTCCGTCAGTCAGGCGATCCGGCCGAGGAGTGGAATCACCTGATGAACGCAATCCATGCAAAGCAAAGGGCCAGAATGTCGTGGGAGAACCGGAGTCTCGTGGGAACCCCGCTGGGCGATGACGCCTATCTTGGAAAATGGAAGGCGGCGTGGCTTGAGGAGCCCGACAATCCCGCTCTCTATTTCCGATGGGCTGTTCTTCACGCGAACCGGAATTTCAATCAAGTGACCGGCCCTGACGGTGACGCATGGCCCGCGGATTTTGTGGAGACAGGAGAGAAGCTCGATCCGGGAAACGGTTGGTTTCGCTACTGTCATGCGGCCGGGCTGGCGAAGCTGGCCTTTGACCGGAGCACCGGTCCGGCAGCGAAGGCTGGCGTCGCTGATCCGGACAAGATGCGGGAGGCTCTGGCGGAGCTGGACCGGGCGTCGTCAATGCCACGGTGGGAGGATTATCGGGCCGCTCTTTTCCGGCGGGAGACTGAAGCATGGCCGAAGGCGGCGGATCTGCCGGATCAGCTCATCTCGACGCTCGCATTCGGCGGCCGCCTGTCGAGCCTTGATCAAAGTGCCAGCGAGGAGCTTCGGGAGGCCCTGAGAATCTCACTGGAAACGACGGCTGAGGATCCGGACCCTGCGATCCTCGACAAGGCGGCAGTGGCATTCAGAGACCTGCGTACGCGGTGGGCCAAGCTGCATACCGGCTACGGAGGCCGGGAGAAGCAGAGGCAGATGACCGAGGATGCAGCGGCGATCCTGGCGAGTGCCTATTTGGAAAAGGGCGAGAAGGACCAAGCTGCCTCTTATTCACAGCTTGCGGAGGAGATGGGTGAACTCGCAGGGCCGGCTCCCTTCGACTACCATCTCCAGTCGCATCTGGCCCAGGTCGCGACGAAACTCTGGAAGTTGATGCCGTCCGCGCGGGATGAACTGGAGATGCGAGCGGGGAGAATGGGCGAGTACGCGATGTGGGAGCGGTTGATGTTCCGCGCCATCGCAGCGCTTCTGGCGGTGGTGGGAATGGGCCTGCTGCTGCTTCTGCGATGGGGCCGGCAGGGTGGGCTGGCTGCGCGGCTGCGGGATGCGCTGACCGTGCGGGAGCGAGTGGCGATCCTTCTGGTGGGATGCGGACTTCCCGCCGCGGTCTACTTCGGAGGCACGCGCTTCGTACCGGTGGCCCAGGCCGAGTCCATCAGCGTGTGGGCCTCTTTTCTGATGCTGTCGCAGGCGGCAGGAATGCTGATGGCGATGTTTCTGATCACCGTGGGTCTGGGACGGTGGTTGTTGGTGGGACGAGTGGCCGTGCTGGGATTCAGAAAAGGCAATGCTACGGTGGATCTCGTATTTACAGCATTCTGTCTGGCGTGGATCCCTCTGGCGGCCTGCGTGCAGTGGATCGTTGCGAAACTTGTGCTGGAGCCGGTATGGTCCGGAATGGTCGCGGGGCTGATTGTCCTGCTTCCTGCGTTATGGCTGGGATGGCGCAGCGTTCTCTTCTGGTGGGCAGGACCGGAGAAGCGGGTGCATCAAACGGCTTTGTTAGGCCTGTGTGTGCCGGTTGTTGGCACCGGAGCGATCATGGCGCTGCTGGCGGCCTGGGCAATTCATGCGGAGGAGCGGCGGTGGGTCCGGGAGATGAGAGTGGGAGCGGTCCACTCGCTGGAGAATGGATTGATTTCCCCCCGGCAGGTGGAGCGGGCCGAGGAAATCCGGCAGTCAATGCTCAGGACCCTGGACCGCTGAACGGACGAGGAGTGGCAAAGCTCGGGCGGCAACGGAGGGGGGACAACTGAGCGGAGAGAAGTAGACTGACGCGAAGTGTCAGCCCGAAGGGTTTGCCCGGCGGGGCAAATCAATCCTGTCCCCCGCTCAGTTCTGACATGCCGCATTGCACTGGGCCTGCTTGGTTCAAAGAGTCCATTTCAGAGCCTTCAGCACTTCACGATTTCCAAAGCTCACCGTGGATAGCCGGGAACAAGCGCCTCCCCTTCCTCATCTTCAAATCCCCCGCGAACCCATTGCCCGCATCGGCCTTTCAAGATAGCGTGCCGCCGTGGAATTCGACGCTGGCCGCAGAGAACTGATCGAGGCGGTCCTGGAGCCCCTGTCGGAGCAGGAAGAGGCGCGTAAGGCGCTGCAGGTGGCAGCGGCGGGTGCGGTGGGCTTGCTTGGCTCGACCCGGGAACTGGAGATCCCGGCGGCAGCGGCGCGGATGAAGAAGTCGGCGCTGCGGTTCATGGCAGTGAGGAAGTGGAGCGCGATAGCGATGGCGGCGACAATGACGATAGTACTATGGTTCTCGTTTCTGAGTCCAGGAGCGTGGAA
>JAQGPE010000268.1 GCA_028293225.1 Akkermansiaceae bacterium
CGTAGATCCCGACCATCAGCTCGGCCTTGTCGTAGTAGGGGGCGAGATCAGCATAGGAAATCGGCCAGTCGAAGCCGAGACCGTCGCGGGACTTAGGCTTGAAATCATATTCGCCGAAGCGGAGGGACATGCGGCCCCAGTGGTTGGTGCGGCCGCCGAGCATGCGCGGGCGCCACCACCAGAATTCCTGCTCGGTGCCCGGTTTGTCGCCGTAGGGCTCGCCCGGAACCTGCCAGCCACCGCCGGCGGTGGCGTCGTAAAAGCCGAAGAAGCGGTCGGGCGTGCTGTCGCCGCGCAGGGGCGCCTGATTCGGCGTATTGAACATTGGCGTCTCCGTTGCCGGGTCGTAATTGCGGCCGGCTTCGATGATCAGGACTTTGACGCCATTGAGCGCCAAAAGCATGCCCATCATGCCGCCGCCCGCACCGGAGCCCACGATGATGACGTCGTATTCGCGCAGGGATTTCCGGTCGGTGAGAATGGGCATGGGGATTCGGATACTACCGTGCGTGACACTCCGGTTTTTCATGCCGCGGAGTCAATGGGGGACTCGCGGGGGAGAGACGGAAGACTGGAGGACGCCAGACGCTAGACTTGAGGTGGGTGATTTCGGGCCATAGGGGTGCGGCGAGTGAGGTTTGGCAGGGTCTCCGTAAGGGCGTGGGTTTTGAGTGAGGCCGGCCAGGGGAGCACCGATTTGCGGATTGGTGGATTTGCCGACTTTCCGGGTGGGTGAGGTTGGCCAGGGTGTCTCGCCAACCGGGAGGAGCGGGGTGTTTGGGTGAGGTTGGAGGGAAATCGCCGATTTCACAGAGGGCGCAGATGGAAGGCAGAGATGGGTGAGGTTTGTCAGGGTCTCTGGGGTTCGGGCTTTTTGGGTGAGGCCGGCCAGGGGAACACCGGTTTGCGGATTGGTGGATTTGCCGACTTTCCGGGTGGGTGAGGTTGGCCAAGGTGTTTTGCGGTGCGGCGCGCAGGGTGAGGTGATGGACGGGAGAGGGGGAAACGGAGATGGGCAGGGCATGCGGGGAGCATCGGGAGGAGGGGCGGGAAGGTCCATTGTGGGGGACGCAAGGGGGGGTGATTGATCGCAGGGGCCCGGGCGGCGTACGACCGGGTTCTTCTGGAGCTCGAGGGGACGAACCCGGAACTGGAGGACTAGGCCGGAATGCGGCCGGGCGATCGGCTCTGACGCAGTGTGGCGACTTTGGTTTGCGCAAGGGCGGCGATCGAAAAGATGGCGAGAGCGGCGACGATCCAGCCGGCGCGGGTGGCGATGGCTTCGACGGGGGCGTCGAGCGGATTTGGCAGGGACAGGGCGCGTTCGGCGATCCAGCCGAGGGCGGCCACTCCGGCGAAGATGGCGCCGGGGATGCGGACCCAACGGTAGAAGGGCGTGCGGCTGAGCATGGCCAGCCAGGGGATGGTGCAGCCGACGACCAGAAGCTGCATGACTTCGATCCCCAGATTGAAGGCGAGGATGGTGAGAATCATGTAGGCGGGGGAAAAGCCGAAGTCCGCGATGGTGCTGGCGAAGGCGAGACCGTGGACCAAGCCGAAGCCGGCGGCGATGTAGGCTTCCTTGCCCGCGAAAAGCGGGCGGATGGCATGGATCGCGGAGACCAGGATGGAAACGGCGATCAGGCTTTCGACGAGTCTGGAGGGTAGCTGGACCCAGCCCAGGCCGCCCAGCGCCAGAGTCAGGGAATGGCCAAGGGTGAAGGCGGAAACGATTTTAAGCAGGCGCGTCAGGGTTTGCCTGAGGCCGGTGACTTCCGCCCAGCGGTGGCCGCGGGCGAGCAACGGCGCGGGCAGTAGCAGGACGAGCAGGAACAGCAGATGGTCCGTGCCCCCCGCGATGTGCTGCATGCCATGGTCGAAGACGGTGCGGAAGCCCTGGGTCCAGGAGCCGGCGTTGCGGTCGATGTCCAGGTAGGTGACCACATACTGGAGCATGCCGAGCGGTTCGGCTTGATTGAAGAGGGCATTGTTCCAATCGCTGCGGAGGGTGACGACGGCGTGATGGGACATGACCTCGTGATTGATCACGGAGTAGTTGAAGCGGAACTGCCGGGACGAGGCACCTGGCGGTGGAGTCATATGGACTTTGGCAATGAGGTCCATCTGGGTCTTGACCGTGGGATCGATGCTCTGATCTGCCTGTTCATGGAGGCCTTCCACGGTCACGGTCCACTCGCGGCCGTCCGGGGCGACCGGGTGGATGTGCTCCACGATGTAAGCGCGCAGGGCGGCATCGTAGCGCCGCACCACCCGGTCGGGGGCATCCAGCAATGGCTGCTTGAAGGACAGCTCCAGCTCCATCATCGGCAGGGTCAGCTCGGCATCGACGGAGCCGGCCTGGAAATCGAGGGCGACGGCCGAGCCGGGCATGTTGTGGGCGCGGAGAGCGCCGCATGGAGCGAGGACGAAGCTGCAGAAGAAGAGCAGCCGGAGGAGTGAGCTGGGGCTCTTCATGGCGTCGCGTTGGTTGGATCAGAGGCCGCCGGTGGCGAGGCGGAGGAACATTCTTTCGCCGGTGGCGGGGATGGTGATCGTGATGGGGATGTAGCCGTCGGCGGTGGTTCCTTCCGTGATCGTCACATTGCCGGTGCCGCTGACGGCGTCAGTCCAGGTGGTCAGATCGGTCGAGTACTGGCAGGTCCAGGTGACGGAGCCGAGGTCGTCGACAATGAAGAAGGTGTAGGAGAAGAGACTGGTGGTGCTGTCGTAGCCGGCGACCGGAAGGATGGAGCTGTTGGAGACGGTGGGGTCGCCGCCGAGGATGAACTCCAGGACATTGCTGATGCCGTCATTGTCATCGTCGGCATCGGCCTCGGTGAGGTGGTAGGTGTCGAGGAAGGTCTGCAGGGGCTCCGCGGCGGCG
>JAQGPE010000308.1 GCA_028293225.1 Akkermansiaceae bacterium
ACGCTCTTCCGATCTGAGATCACTTTGGGCGCGGCCCTGCAGGCTTACCGCGAGGCGATCCTCAAAATACGCGATGTCATCGCCGTGGATGCCAAGGTGGCAGCGACCGCTCTGGGCCGCCATCCCAACCATCCGTGGGATTCGGTCGTCGTCACCGAAAACGGCAGCCTGGCCGACGCCGTCATGCCGGCGTTGCCACCAGGATTCGTCAGCAGCATCGAACTCTACGAAAGGACCGGGGAGCCCCTCTCCGCCTCGGCATGGATCGGCTCCAGACCGGAGATCGAGGTCGAAGCGGCGCCCGAGATTTTCTCCGCGCGCGCTGCCAAAGTGCTGGCACGAACGTGGCTGACCACGATCGAAGTCATTGCGGCGGCGGATCCTTCCACCCGGCTTGGCGATCTTGAGATCTTCCCTGCCGACGATCTGGAAGCGTTGCGGAAACTTGAATCCGGAGGTGACGCACTGGCAGGCGATCAAACCACCATCTGGCAGGCGTTCGATAAAATCGCAAGCTCCCACCCCCAGGCTCCCGCGCTGGGCTATGCGGAGGAATTCGCCACTTATAGCAGGCTCAGGGAGGCTGCCGAGTCGCTGGCTTCAGCTCTCCATGCCGCGGGGACTCGCGCGGGGGACCGCGTTGCGTCGAGAATCGACGACCGCCGCTATGCCGCCCTGGCGGTTCTGGCGTGCGCCCGGCTGCAGGCGGTCTACATGCCCTTTGACGCCGATATTCCGAGCGAGCGGGTGCAACGGATGATCGAGGTTGCCGAGCCAAAGGCCATCATCCGGGACGGCCCGGAAGAACCCGCGACCGCGGGGCTGCCCCACATTCATCCGGATCAGCATTCCGCGGGAGATCTGCCTCCGTTTGTCCCTCACGACCCTTTCGCACCCTTTTGCCTGCTGTTCACTTCCGGGTCCACCGGCGAGCCAAAGGGGGTGATCAATCACCACCATGGGATCCTCAACGAGGTCCTGGCTGTCGGCAAGATGCTCGGGATCGGCCCCTCCGACCGGGTGCTGCAATTCGCTTCGCTCGGCTTTGACGCGGCGCTGGAGGAGATTCTCGGAACCCTGGTTGCGGGAGCCATGCTGGTGCCGCGCCAGGAAGCGATCCTCGGATCCTTCGATCGCTATCAGGAGTTCATCGAGGCCCAACGCATCACGATCGCCGACCTGCCGACCGCCTATTGGGCGGCATGGTGTGCCTGGCTGGCGGAGAACGAAAAATCCCCTCCCTCCTGCGTCCGGGGCGTCATCATCGGCGGAGAGAAGGCGGGCGCGGCCTCGACTCTGGCCTGGAACAGGGCGTGCGACAGCAGCATCCCGGTATTCAACACCTACGGGCCCACGGAGACCGCGATTGTGGCAACCGCGTCGCGACTCGTCGTTCCCGACCATGGCGGCGATCCGCCGATCGGACGTCCCCTGCCGGGACTGAGAGCCCGGATCGTGGATGGCCACGGGCGGATTGCAGCGCTGGGCCGCGCCGGGGAACTTTGGCTGGGCGGCGCAGGGGTTGGTCTCGGCTACTGGAAGCGGCCGGAGACGACCGCGGAGGTCTTCATCACGGAACCGGGATCATCCCGGCCCGATTGGTATCGCACCGGAGATCTCGCGAAAATGGACGATCACGGAATTCTCCACTTCCTGGGAAGAGCTGACGATCAGGTCAAGATCCGCGGCAAGCGGATCGAGCCCGGGGAAATCCAGGCGCGGCTGGAGGCGCACGAACACGTGCGGCGGGCCCATGTCGGTGCGCGGAACATCAAAGGCCAGATGATTCTGGTCGCCTGGGTGGTGGCGCCTGGAGAAGATGCCGCGAGCCTGACCGCTTTCCTGCGCAAGGATCTGCCGGGCTGGATGACGCCGTCCGCCTTCGTCTTTCTGGAGGACCTGCCGCTGAATGCACGCGGCAAGGTCGACCGGAAGAAGCTGCCGGATCCGGCGGCGATCGAAGCACCGGCAAATGAAGAGGCTGCCGACGGCAGTCCGCTGGAGGTTTGGATGGCCTCGCTGTTTGCCGAGGTGCTGGGAGTGGAGGCGGACACCGTGCGCTACGATCTCGATTTTGCCGAGCAGGGCGGCGACTCGCTTTCCGCGATGGCGCTGGCGACGAGGCTGCGGCAGGCCGGGGTCGATCTGGATCCCGGCGAACTGGCGGCGGACTCCTCGCCAAAGGCGCTGGCGGACAAGATTCACAACAACTACGGCAAGGCTCGTACCGAGTGGGAGCCGGTGCTGCGGCTGCGGGCGGGAAATCCGGAGAATCCCCCGCTGGTCCTGATCCATGCCACTCCAGGAGACGTCCTGGGTTACGCCAATCTGGTCGCCGAGCTGCCGCGCTCGATCCCCTGCCTCGGCGTCGTCTCAAGAAGCCTGCATCTCCCGGATCAACCCCACTCGACCATCGAGGAGATGGCCGCAGCGTACATCGAGATGCTGACGCCCCGGCTGGAGGGGAAGAAATGGATCCTGGGCGGCTGGTGCTACGGTGGGATCGTCGCCTATGAGATGGCCCGGCAACTGGTCGCGGCGGGCAAGGAAGCTCCTCTCGTCATCATGATCGAGACGTGGGCCCAATCCCCTGCCAGCGGGCTTCAGAACCTGAAGCTGAAACTGGCCAAGGCCATGGCCGTACTGACCATGCCCGCGGCGACCAAGAAGATCTGGAAGGAGGCGCGCAAACACCACCAGGCGGTCGCGGAAGGGCCGGCGGAGAATTCGGACGGGTTCGCCCGCTCGGCGGTCTATCAGGCAAACATGCTCGCGGTAGCGCGCCACCGGATGGGTTCATACGCGGGCGAGGTGCACCTGTTTCTCAGCGATAACGCCGCGGCGGATGGAACCCTGCCGGTAGCCAACGGAGGATGGCATGTGCTGGGAGCCAAACCAGTCGTGCATTCCCATGGTGGCAACCACTCGCTGGCACTGCGACCGCCGCATGTCGCGGGTCTGGCCGCGGGAATCACGAAATTACTCCAGGGCTCGATGAAGGTCTGAGGGAGGCCGCTGTCCCGCCCCGGCGCGTGATGACTTAATGGGTCATCGCGCGCAGAATCGGCCAGGAAAGAATCCCCACCGGCAGCGTCGCGAGCGCTCCCCGCCACGCCAGTTGCTGGAGAAGCGCGAGCGAGTTGGCGGCGGGATCCAGTGGAGCCAGCCAGAGCAGGAGCCCAAGGATTCCGAAACACAATCCGAGCGGCAGCAGCGTGCCTTTCGCGTGGAAGGCAATGACTTCTCTGAATTTCAGGCTCAGCCGGCTAAGGGTGAGCGGAAAGACAATGAACGCGCCTGCGATCACCGTCGCGATCAGCGTCCCGAGAGCGACTCCCAGGATGCCCATGGTCCGAACCAGGATGACGCTGAGCACGAGATTGAGGACCGCATCGCCGATGGAAATCCACAGCAACGGCCGTTCGTGGCCCGACATCATCAGCACCCGTTTTGAGCAGGAGTTGGTGATCTGGGAGGAATAGATCGCGAGAATCAGAGCCTGCCCCACCCAGAAGGTCTCATCCGGCACGACTTTCATGCCCGTCAGCAGCCGGATCAGCCCATCGAGATAGACGGCCGTCAGAGCATAACACGGCGTGACCAGGATAAAGGTCAGGCGCGAGCTTCTGAGGAGCAGTTCGACCAGCCCATCGCGGTCGCCGCGCGCACCCAGGGACGCCGCCGCGGGCGAAAGGGCCGACTGGAGCTGCACCGAAAACAACTCCAGCATTTCGCCCATTTTATAGCCGGCCTGATAGATCGCGACAGCACTCACGCCCACCGTCATCGAAAGCACCAATTGGTCTGTTTTCGACATCAGCAGATTGCTGAAGGCGATCAGGTAGGCAGCCATCGAAAAGCTCAGTTGCAACTTCACCGACCGCCAGTTGAATAGCGATGGCCACAAGCGCAGCCCGGGGATCAGGCGAAAGGCCATGAGCATCGCCGCCAGGTTGGGGATGATGCTGGTCCCGACCGAGATGCCCATGAGAACCGGATAGCTCCATCCCAACTTCAGCCCGGTAAACAGACCGGCGAAGTTCACCAGTGTGCTCCCGACTCCAACCCAGTTCGCCAGATCGACCCTCTGTCTGCCGCGCAAAATCTCAGGAAACAATCCCAGCGGGAACATGACGGCGATCCCGGCGAAGAAGATCAGATAGGCATTCCGGAAGGTGTCATGATTGGCAGGCAGCACCCCCACTTTGGTGAGAAACACCCCGTTGATCAGAGAAAAGACCACGACGATCAGCACCGCCATGGCGACGAACGTCCAGAAGATGGTCGCAAGAAGACCGTTCAGCCCCTCCATATCTCTGGTGGCGGTCTTTTCCGCGACCGCCTTCTGCGCGGTGAAACCGAAACCGAAATCCAAAAGCAGACCGTAACCGAACAGTGACCAGAGCAGCGACCAAAACCCGAATTGAGCTTCATTGAAGGTCTGGTACATGGTCCTGAAGAGGACCAGCCCCAGCACCAGACGAAGCACCATGCTGCCGTAACTGCTCGCGGTGTTTCTCCAAAATCGCTTTTTCCAATCAGGCATGGCCTTTGCGTCGCGCTCAAAAATGGTGCATCGCCCGGTTGACGATTCGACGGCGTGCAAGCCTGCCGGACAAAATGCAACTTGTGTCCAAGATGCCTTCCTTGGCTCTATGCTGAGCCTAGGCTCCCCTTGACTCAGAAAGAAGCGAAAAGGACATCCTTCGCCCGGACTGCGCCGGATCTAACAGATCATAGAGAGCATTTCCATGATACGACTGCAAGATCCCGCCTGCTTCAATGGGTCATCGACTTGATGACCGGCCAGGAAAGGACGCCGATCGGGATGGCGGCGAGAGCGCCGCGCCAGGCAAGCTGACTGAGGAGGATCAGGGAACTGTCGCTGGGGTGCAGCGGCAGGAAGTAGAGCAGAACCGCCAGGATCGCGAGGAACAGGCCGAGGGGTTTGACGGTGCCCTTCGCCTGGAAGACGAGGAAGTCTTTCAGCGACAGCGCGAGGCGGCTGAAGGTGAGCGGGGCGACGACGAAGATGCCGGCGGCGGCGGTGGCGATGAGGGTGCCGAGGGCGACACCGGCGATGCCCATGGTCTTGGCGAGGATGATGCTGAGGACCAGGTTCAGCAGGGCATCGCCCACGGAGATC
>JAQGPE010000327.1 GCA_028293225.1 Akkermansiaceae bacterium
AGGATACTCTTTCCAAGAAGTATCAGGAACTGCTGGCCGATGCCCCGAAGGAGCATCCCGGCCGCGTGATTCCGAAGACCCCGCACCTCACCGCCGAGGAGCGCGGCGGCCTGTTTTCCGCCATGGCGGCCCGCGATCCACTCCTCACGGACGATCCGCCGCTGATCACGACTCTTCAGGAGCAGCTCGCCGCCAAGCAGGCCGAGGCCGCCGTGCCTCTCACCGATTTCCGCGCCGCCATCAGTGCGTTCTCCGATGCCTCCAGTAATCTGGACACGCTGATCGCCGACAGTGCGACCCTGGTGAAGGCTAACCGCGAGGCGGCCAATCTCCACCAGATCGAGTCCGACAAGCACGAGACCCTGATGGCCGCGGCCAAAAAGGCCAAAAATCCCGAGGACCGCGCCCGCCTGGAAAGCGAAGCCGCGGCCGCGGTCACCACCCAGCCGATCGATCTCCACGCCGCCCTTCAGCCGGTATTGGCCAAGCGCCCCGAATTCGCCCAGGCCAACACGGCGCTCTCCGCCGCCCTGAAGACGATCCTCTCGCAGCTCCCAGCCTCCCTGTCCGACGACAAGGCCAACCACTACCTCGCCACCTTCCGCAAGGGAGCTCCCGAGTACGAGAGGCAACTCGCAGACACGACTCCGGCCATGAACGCCTGGAAGGATGATGCTCCGGTCAGCATCGGCTCGGCGGTCTCCGGCTTCCTGACCGGCAAGAAATGGGTGACCGGCGGCGGCTGGCAGGACTTCTACGGCATCGTGCCGCTGTTCGTCGGCTCGCTGATCATCGCCCTGATCGCCCTGGCTCTGGCCATTCCGCTCGGCGTCGGCGCGGCGATCTACACCAACCAGCTGGCCGGCAAGCGCCAGCAGAACTTCATCAAGCCGACCATCGAGTTCCTGCAGGCGATCCCCTCGGTGGTGCTCGGCTTCCTCGGCATCGCGGTGCTGGGGACCTGGCTGCAGGACACCTCGGCGCACGACGCTTTTTCGTGGCTGCCCGGCTTCCCGATCCAGCAGCGCCTGAATATGTTCACCGCCGGCTGCCTGTTGGGCCTGATGGCGATCCCGACGATCTTCTCGCTCTCCGAAGACGCGCTCAACAATGTCCCGTCCGCCTTCGCGGAAGCTTCCGACGCCCTGGGCGCCTCGAAGCTCCAGACGATCTTCCGGGTGGTCGTGCCCGCGGGCATTTCCGGGATCCTGGCGGCCGTGCTGCTCGGCCTCGGCCGCGTGATCGGTGAAACGATGGTGGTACTGCTGGTCGCCGGCAACCGCATCGCCATCCCCGATTTCACCGAGGGCCTCGGCACCTTCTTCCAGCCCGCCCACACGCTCACCGGGATCATCGCCCAGGAGCTCGGCGAGGTGCCCTTCGGCAGCGTTCACTACCGGGCTCTGTTCGTGGTCGGCCTACTGCTGTTCATGATCGTTCTCGCCATCAACTGGATCGCCCAGCGCCTGATGCGCCGCTTCCAGATCGGCCAACACTAATCCTCTCCGCTGGTGAAAAATCCTGAACAACTCATCCGGAAAGGCATGCCCCAGGGGGCGGCGAAAGCACTGGTGGTCAAGTCGCTGCTCGGCGGCATGACCTGGGGCGTGGTGCTGATCGCGCTGCTGCTCTTCGGCCGCATCTGCTGGGACGGCGCACCGGTGCTCTTCAAGAAGGAAGCGCCTTTCGTCGACTTCAGCTTTCTCACTGAGAAGACCCAAACGCTGCATGTCTTCGACGACGCCACGGGGAATCGCCACAGCCTTCCGGCCACGGAATTCTACAAGTGGGTGAATCAAAACGGCGCGGCGGCAGTCTTCAATGAGCAGACCGCGGCCTACTCCGGTGGCGGCATCGCAGGCCCCATCGCGGGTACGGCGCTGCTGACCGTGACCAGTATCGTCATCGCACTTTTCTTCGGCGTCTCAGCAGCAATCTATCTGAGCGAGTATGCCAAGCAGGGGAAATTCATCCGGCTGGTGCGGCTGGCGATCCTGAATCTGGCGGGCGTGCCTTCGATCGTTTTCGGCCTGTTCGGCTTCGCCGTCTTTGTGCTGGCCGCGCCGGTCTTTACCTCCACCCCGACCGACCGCACGCTGCTGGCGGTCCCTCTTGGTTTCACGTATTTGAGTTTCCAGGGCTGGGGCTCATCGCTCATCGCCGGTGCCGCCACTCTGGCGTGCATGATTCTCCCAGTGATCATTACGGCATCCGAGGAGTCGCTTCGCGCGGTGCC
The DNA here is from genome assembly GCA_028293225.1 of Akkermansiaceae bacterium. GTDB lineage: Bacteria > Verrucomicrobiota > Verrucomicrobiia > Verrucomicrobiales > Akkermansiaceae > Haloferula. Next base: position 2,237 of record JAQGPE010000327.1, read on the forward strand.
GCACGGCTTCCGCGAGGCTTCACTGGCTCTCGGCGCGACCCGCTGGCAGACGATTCGCAAATGCGTGCTGCCCTTTGCGCTGCCCGGCATCCTGACCTCATCCGTCCTGTCGCTGGCCCGCGCTGCCGGTGAAACCGCACCGATCATGTTTACCGTCGCCGTGGCCGGGAAAGACAACCTCCCGTGGGAAGGCCTCAGTAATCCCCTCGGTATTCTCCAGAGCCAGGTCCAGGCGCTACCCTACCACATCTACACGCTGGCGAAGATGCCTCCGTCGGAGTATGCCGCCCGGGCTCAGTATGGCTCGGTGTTCGTTTTCCTGTTGATGATCTTCATGTTCTCCACGGTTTCGATCATTCTCCGCAACCGCGTGCGCGCAAAACTCAAATGGTAAGCGACGACTCCACTCCGGCGGCCGCACCTCACGCCATCGCGATCGAACAGCTCCGGTTCGCCTACGGTGAACGGCAGGTGCTGCACGACATCGATCTGACAATCCCGAGCCACTCGATCACCGCCTTCATCGGGCCCTCCGGCTGTGGCAAATCGACCCTGCTGCGCTGCCTGAACCGGATCAACGACCGCATCCCGGGCGCCCGGGTGACGCAGGGTAAAATCAGCATCGCCGGCATCGATCTCGCCCGCCCGGATCTCGACCTCCAGGTGCTCCGCCGCCGCGTCGGCATGGTCTTCCAGAAATGGAATCCGTTCCCGAAATCGATCTACGACAACATCGCCTACGGCCTGCGCATCCACGGCGAAACCAACCGCAAGCTGATCGACGAGCGCGTCGAGGAATGCCTCACGGTGGTATCGCTTTGGGACGATGTGAAGGACCGCCTGAAAAGCAGCGCCTTTGGTCTCTCCGGCGGTCAGCAGCAGCGCCTTTGCATCGCCCGGACCATCGCCACCCGGCCGGACATCATCCTGATGGATGAGCCGTGCTCGGCGCTCGATCCGCTCTCCACGCTCAAGATCGAAGAGCTGCTGCTCGACCTGAAGAAGGACTACACGATCGTCATCGTGACGCACAATCTGGCCCAGGCCAGCCGCTGCTCGGACGAGACCGCCTTCTTCTACATGGGCAAGCTCATCGAATACGGGAAGACGGTGACGATGTTCTCAACCCCGTCGGTCCCGCAAACGGAGGCCTACATCTCCGGCGCCTTCGGCTGAAGGGCCGGAGGTTTGTCAGACTCAGTTCTCTTCAACCCGGAAAAAGCCGGCAGCGGCTGAAGTGAAGTCGACGGTGGTGGTCGTGGTGGCTCCCTGTGAGGCGATCGATCCGGCGCCTGCGAGAGTGGTCCACGCAACCAGGTCGGCGGAGGTTCTCACTTTGTAGGATTTCCCGGCGTTCGAACTCCACGAGAGCGTGAGCTTGGAATGAGCCTGATCGAACGAGTGGGAGATCAGCACCAGCGGCAGGACCTCCACCGGAAGACCGGCGGTGAAAGACCATGATGCCACATCACTGAACTGGCTCTGGTCATCGAACACCCGGGTGGAGTTCACCCCTTTGGGATTCCGGTAGGTTGCCGTCGTGGCGCTCAGGCCGAGGAAGGCTTTTCCATCGCTGTCGGTCGCGCCGATGACCGAAAGATCGACCGCCAGGGCATTGATGACTTTCACGCCCTGGAAATAGACATCCAGCGACCCCGGCCGGTAGATCACGCGGACGGCGGATGCCGCGCTGGAACTCCGCACGGTTAGAGTGGGAATCGGGAACCCCTGGGGCGGTCCGCCGCCTGGAGGCCCCTCCGGCGGGGGAGTGTCGAGGGTGACACCGGGAACCTTCGAAAGATCCACCGTCGTCAGGATCGTGGCGCCGTTCCTGACCTGCACCGATGATGAACTGAGGTCAGAGGTGCCATTGAACCACGAGTCGAACTTGATGTTCAGAGCGTTGGCTTTCAGGCCGTTTGCGGAGGACTCCGGGATCGCAAAGGTCTCGTCCGGGGAGTTCTGGACGATGAAAGTCAGCCCGTCCGTCCCGTAGTAGTAGTTGTCGTCAGGGCGGTGCAGCTTGATCGAAAAGGTCGATTCGAAGCCCGCACTGACAGCCTGCTTTACGGGATGCCATGCCTCACCGGCCGCATTGGTGACCATGGGCGTCAGGCGCACGACACCGTCGGTAATCTGGGTGTCGCCCCGCAAATTCAACGATCCATCATCCGAGGGAAAGGACGCGAAAGTGAAGTCCGCTTTGGCCGGGAGTCCGCTGGAGACCGCCAGGACGAGGAGCAGGGAAGAGAGATTCTGGCCGCGTTTGAACCCGCGGAATGGAAGAGTGGAAGACGGTTTCATGAATCGAATCGGGTGCGTGTCCGGCCACCCGTCAAACTGGTGCGATGGGTGAAGGACCTTCGTTAGGTAGGGATTCACGGGGCGCTTGCCAATTGAACGAAAGTTAAGGGTTGAGGTGCTGGCTTGCCAATTCCTCCCATTTCGTATGAGATCGGATCATGCCGGGTAGCAAACGGTCAGGGCCAGGAACGAAACCGTCCGCATTTCCGAATGCCGCGCTGGGAGGGACGGACAGTCACCTGGCTCTGCTCGATCTTCACAGCACGCTCGAGTTTCTTGACCTCTGGGAGTCGTTGCAGAGAGTGTTCGAAACCTTGGTTCCGCACGACACCCTGGTCATGTCCGTGAACTACATGGACTGGCGCCAGGAGTCATCCAAGTGGCGGCTGTCCTCGGCCAACTCGCGCTGCCCGCATGACGAGGAGAGCGACCGGCTGGTCATTCAGGACGGCCGCTCCTTCTTCCAGCCGTTCCTGGAAGCGCATCCGGGCATCAGGGCTTATCGCCACAGCCAGATCATCTCCGACCAGCGGAAGATCGCGAAGGATCCTTTTTACCGCCACTACATGCAACCGCATGACTGGGCCTATTCCGCGCACCTGCTCTACTGGAAAGCCGATAGCGTTGAGACCTCCTTTGCGCTGCGCCGGCGTCCGGAGCAGGGCGATTTCACCAATCACGAAATGGAGTCGCTTGAGGCGCTGCACCCGCATATCGACGTCGCCTTCCAGCGCATCCGGATCTTTGAGGAGGAACGGCAGCGCCGGCGTCTCCTGGAACGCTTTTATCACCGCCGTCCCGGGGCGGTCCTTTACTTCGGCTGGGACATGGAGCTGATTTATGCGAGCCAGGACGCACTGGAGCGGTGTGCGAGTCTGAAGCTGGGGCGCCAAGCGGCGCGGAGCTACAATCCGCGTGCGGTCTTTGAAATTCCCGGGCCGGTCCGGGATGCCTGCGATGCGCTCCGGCAGGAATGGCGGGCGGTCGTGGGATCGGTCCTTCCAGCCAGCCAAAGGCAGCCACCCTTGCGGCAAGTCTCCTTACCGGAAATCGCCAGCGAGGCGATCGTGCTGATCCGTCCGGAAAAACGGGGCACCCTCACCAAGCCGATCTTCGAGGTCCGCATCCAGCCTTGCTTGGATCCGGCTGACGACGGGGAGTTCAAAGCCCATGCTTCCGGGCACGCCCTCGATTTTCTGACGCCGGGAGAACGGGAACTGGCTGATCTCGTCTGCAAGGGCCTCGCCAACAAGGAAATCGGCCAGCGCCTTAGTAAGACGGAGGGAACCATCAAGGTGCAGCTCAGTGGTATTTTCCGGAAGCTGCGGATCAACAGCCGCACCCAGTTGATCGCCGCGATCCACCAGCTTCCGGAATAGAGCCCCCCGCTCAGTAGGCGCTGGCGGTGGGGCGCACGATGATCTCGCTAACGTCCACCCCGGCGGGCTGCTCGATCGCATAGGCGACGGCGCGGCCGATCACCTCGGGCTTGAGCGCGACCTGACGGAAGCTCTCCATCATTTCCTTCGAGCCCGGATCGGTGATGCTATCGGCAAGCTCGGATTCCACCACGCCCGGCGAAATCACCGTCACGCGCAGATCCGTGGTCTCCTGACGCAGGCCATCGGAGATCGCCAGCACGGCGAACTTGGTCGCGCTGTAGACCGCCGAGGTCGGCCAGACCTGGTGCCCGCCGATCGACGAAACGTTGATGATGTGGCCGGATTTGCGCTGCTGCATGATCGGCAGGACCGCTGCGATGCCATGCAGCACGCCACGGATGTTCACGTCGATCATGCGGTTCCACTCGTCGATTTTCAGCGCTTCCAGCTTCGACAGCGGCATGACGCCGGCATTGTTCACGATCACGTCGACTTGCCCGAATTTCTCCAGGGCGAAGGCAGCGAAGGACTTCACATCCTCCAGATCGGTGACATCCAGGGTCCGGTATTCCGCCGTGCCGCCGTTCTCGCGGATCTCTTCGACGAGTTCTTCGAGGCGCTCGGTGCGACGCGCTCCGAGCAGCAGCCGCGCGCCCTTGGCGGCCAGAACTCTGGCAGTGGCAGCACCGATGCCACTGCTGGCCCCGGTGATCAGAACGACTTTCGATTCAATTTCAGACATGGGATTGAGGAGTTCAGAGAGGGAGGATTCCCTCGCTTTAACAGGATCAAGGTATCCTCCCGGCCTTTGATTCTCAATACCTGGTCCTCCAGAAGAATTGCCCGATTCTCTTCAAAAACCGGCTTCCGGACACAAAAAGCCCCGGTCATCCTGGGATGCCGGGGCTTTGAAATCTGCGGTGATCAACTCACCCGCAGCGCCGGTTGTTCAGCGCATGCGGTAGTAACCGTCCGGATTGTAGAGGAAGTAGACATCCTTTGGCGACAGGCGCGGCAGGTAGCTGCATGGCTTGCCATCGGCGCCGACTTCTTCTTTCGAATCCGCGTCACCGGACTGAGCGACCGGGGCGGCTGGCTTCGAATCAGGATTCATGGTGATCGAGGTTTCCTCGATGCCGTTCACGATGTGGTCGACCCACTTCAGTTTGGCGGCCTCTTCACCGAACTCGCTCCAGTCACCGCTGGAAGTGTGGGTATACATCTCCTTGATGAACTGATCGGTGGAGATGCCCATCTTCTGAGCGACCGGGGTGGCCAGACGTTCCCACCAGCGCTGGCTTTCCTTCACCATTTCCGCCTGTTGGGTCAGGTTCATGGTGCCGAACAGCGTGTTGCTGATCTGGTGGTGGAGGATGATCGCGTTCGGGTAGGCGTAGGAAACCTTGGCCAGGGTCGTGATGCCGGCGGCCATGGAGGCGGCGAAGGACTTCACGACGACATGGACCGGAGCTTCACTCGATTCCATGGCCTTCAGTATCCGATAGCCGGCCATCACCGAACCGCCGGGCGACTCGTCGATGACGATGAAGATCGGCAGCTTCTTGTCGGCGTTGTTGAAGAAGTCGATGCGCTCGGTGATGCGGTCGGCCGTGGCCTTGGTGATCGCGCCGTTCAGCGGGATGCGGCGGTCGGAAATGACCAGCGTGCCGTCTTCGCGGAGCGGGTTTTCCAGATACTGCGGCTTCGAGTCGGAGTAAGCCTTGCGCTTGGCCGCGATCTCGATCGAGTTCATCTGGTTCTGCAGCTTGCTGACCTCGATGCCGGACTCGGCCTGGACAGCCTTCAGCTGGTTGGTGAGGTATTCGGCGCGGGCCTTGGCGATCTCGGCATCGGCGGCGAGCTTGTTGCGCTCCTTCTCCGTCTTGATGTTCTCCGCCTCGTCATCGGCCTGGCGCTTCACGGCGGCCAGGGAAAGGCGCTCGGCGAGCAGCTCTTTCTCCATCTTGATCTTGGTGATCTCGGAGCGCAGTTCGTTGGTGTCCGACTTCAGCTTTTCAGCCGCCAGGTTGTTGTCGGAGCTGAGCTTGTCGGCTTCGGATTTTTCCTTTTCCTTGGCAGCAGGAGCAGGAGCGGGCGCTGGTGCTGGAGGGGCAGGCGGCGCGGGCGGCGGGGTGACCGGAGCTGGCGGTGCTTCAGGAGTCGCGACCGGTTCGCTCGCGACAGGCGGGGCCGGAGGCACGGGGATCGGTTCCGTCGTGGCGGGCTGCTGGGCCAGCAGGTAGCCGGTCAGGCTGAGTAGGGCGAGGGTGGAACGGGTGTATTTCATACCTGGTGCGTAGAGTGTCACGAAACGGCTCGATTCAAGCGTCGTCGGAGGAGCCGCTTGTCTCCTTTTCCTTCGCGTCACGGGCCTGCTTTCTCAAGCCGATGTAGATCATGACCCCGGCGAAGACGAGGAAAAGACATGCGCCAATTCCCAAAATGCGGACGATGCGGCTCCCGCCCTCTTGGAAACTGGCATTGCTGATCACCTCTGGCGGGGTCTCACCGGGCAGGCGTGCCAAAATTACTTTGGAGTCCTTAATCTCTCCACGTGTTAGAA
>JAQGPE010000372.1 GCA_028293225.1 Akkermansiaceae bacterium
GAAAGGGCCGGCCTGGATCGCCTTCGGCGCGTACTGGGTGGTGTCGATCCCGCTGGGCTGGGCGCTGGCCTTTCCCGGCGGCTGGGGAGTCAACGGCATGTGGTGGGGCATCACGGCCGGACTGACGCTGACATCACTCGCGCTGGGTCAGCGGATCTGGCGGAGGATCCGCGGGCTGATCGAACAAAACGGGGAGCTGCCGGAGAGTGCGGCGGCGACAAGAGCCGATTCCTAAGAGGGAGCGGGCGGTGTTGACGGAATAAACAGCAACCGTCCGCCTCTCATGGGCGTTTCATCATCATCGTCACACGATCCTGCTTGCCATGCCCGGACCGGCTGGATTGGTTGACCCTCCTTGACTGCCGGAAACCGGTGGTCGTGGAAGCAGGAGTATCCCCACAATCTCTTGTCCGGTGGAACCGGTTTTAGGCCCCCATTCTATGAAACGCTGCGCTTTCGCTTTGCTCGCCCTGCCCCTAGGGGCCTATGCCCAGCCCGCGGTCTTGACGTATCACAATGACGGCTCGCGGACCGGCGCGAACCTGCAGGAGACGGTGCTGAACACGAGCAGCGTGAATGTGAGCGGCTTCGGCAAGATCTACTCCCGGGCGGTGGACGATCAGCTTTACTCGCAGCTGCTCTACGTACCGAACGTGAACATCCCGGGCCGCGGCACGCACAACGTGCTCTACGCCGCGACGGTGAATGACACGGTGTATGCCTTCGACGCGGACTATGCGGACCTGACCGGGCCGCTGTGGACGCGCAGCTTCCTGTCGCCGGGGGTGGTGGCGATCAACCACGCCGACCTTTCCGCAGCCGGCTCGTGCGGCGGGAACTACAATGACTTTTCCGGCAACATGGGGATCGTCGGCACGCCGGTGATCGATCCCAATCCCTTTCCAGGGGCGCCCGCCGGCGACCAGGGCACGCTGTACGTCGTGGCCCGCACCAAGGAGAACGGGCAGTTTTTCCAGCGCCTGCATGCGCTGAATGTGCAGACCGGTGAGGAGCGGCCGAACAGTCCGGTACTGATCACGGCGACGGTGGCGGGCACCGGGGCGGGCAGCGTGAATGGGAACATCACCTTCAATACCCTGACCCAGAATCAGCGTCCGGGCCTGGCGCTGGTCAACGGCATCGTCTACATCGGCTGGGCCTCGCACTGCGACCTGGGACCCTATCACGGCTGGATGATGGGCTACGACGCGACGACGCTGCAGCAGCTGACGGTTTTCAACGATACGCCTGACGGCTCCAACGGCGGGATCTGGATGGGTGGTTCGCCGCCTTCGTTCGACGAGCAGGGCAACCTGTTCCTTTCGACCGGCAACGGGACGATCGGCGCCAATGGCAATCCCAGCGATACCCGCAACCGTGGCGAGAGCTTTCTGAAGCTGACGCCGTCCGGCTCGACGATGGCAGTGACGAGCTTTTTCACGCCCTTCAACTGGTCAACGCTGGAGGGTGGCGATGTCGACCTGGGCTCGGCCGGCCTGCTGCTGGCGCCTGGAGCGGGCAATACCAAGCTGGCGATCGGCGCGGGCAAGCAGGGCCGCCTGTACGTGGTGGACCGCGACAACATGGGCGGCCTGCAAGCGGGCAGCGACAGCCAGATCATCCAGAGCGTCGATGTGAATCTCAACAAGAAGATCATGGGCGGGCCGGTCTACTGGGAGGGACCTGGTGGGGTGCGCAAATTCTACGTGTGGGCGGCGGACACGCCTTTGAAGGCTTACACCTTTGTCGGCTCCGGTTTCAATGTGACGCCGCAGAACAGCACGATGACCGTGTTCAACCCGGGCGCGATGCTTTCGATCAGTGCGAATGGAAACACGGCCGGCACGGGAATCGTGTGGGCGATGTGCCCGACCAACGACGCCAACCAGCACGTGGTGGTCGGGGTGCTGCGCGCGCTGAATGCGGAGAACATCACGCAGGAGCTGTGGAACTCGACGCAGAACAGCGCGCGGGATGCGATCGGCAACTACGCGAAGTTCAACCAGGTGACGGTGACCAACGGCCGGGTGTATGTGCCGACTTTCTCCAACAAGATCCTGGTCTATGGCGGCATTCAGACACCGGTGGTGCCCGCCGCGCCGTCTTCGCTGGCCTCGAGCGCGGTGTCCAAGACGCAGGTGCACCTGGAGTGGGTGGACAATGACAACAACGAGGCGGGGTATGTGATCGAGCGTTCCACCGATGGGACGAATTTCGACCAGATCATGAATCTGCCGGCGGACACGACGAGCTACGAGGATACCACGGTCACGCGCTTCGTGACCTACACGTATCGCGTCCGGGCCATTACCCTGACCAGCTCGGCGGTTTCCAATGTCACTGCCGTCGCCACCGACGGCGGAGATCCTGAACCGGTGATCACGGTGCTGGGCGGGGGTCTGCCGATCGTCCCGGGAGCCACGACCACCTCGGGCGGCAATGGCACCGCCTTCGCGCAGGTGCTGGTGGGTGACAGCGACACCGCGCACACCTTCACGATCACGAACACGGGCAATGCGGCGCTGAATCTGGCCGGCAGTCCGGCGGTGACGATCGGCGGTACGAACGCCTCCGACTTCAGCGTGTCGGTCGCGCCAGCGACGCCGGTGCAGGCCAGCGGCACGACGACTTTCCAGGTCGTCTTCACACCGAGCGCCGCGGGGACCCGCACGGCGGTGGTGACGATCGCGAACGACGACCCGCAGTCCGGCAGCTACAGCTTTGCGGTTTCCGGTGAAGGAACGCTGCAGAATCTGCTGGGCTGGTGGCGCTTCAACGAAAGCGACGGCACGGCGGCGAGCGACAACTCCGGCGGCGGCGGCCTGGGCAGCCTGACGGCGCCACTGCCAACGTGGACGAACGCGGGCAAACTCGATGGGGCGATCACCTTCTCCGGAGTCATCGGCCAGTCGGTCACGGTCAACGACGCACCGATCCTGAACCCGACCAGCGGGATCACGATTTCCTCCTGGATCTACCCGACCGCCTGGAACTCCGGAGCGAATGCGCGCATCATGCAGAAGGGCGCCTCCGACAACCAATACCGCCTGCTGGTGGAGAACGGCGTGTTCAAATTCCACGCCGCGGGGGTCGGCACGCTGACCAATGCCACCCTGCCGGCGCTGAACACCTGGACCCACGTGGCCGGGACGTATGACGGCAACACGATGCGGCTCTACTACAACGGGGTGGTGGTCGCGAGCGCGGCGGCGACGGGCCCGATCAGCACCACCGGAGACCCTCTCTACATCGGCACCAAGAGTGCGGTGGCCGGAGCGGGCAATCATTTCATCGGCCGCATCGATGACGTGAAGCTTTTCGGCCGCGGGCTTTCCACCTCCGAGATCCAGACGCTGGCCGCCCAGGCAGGTACGGTATCCGTCGTAGCCACCACTGCGACGGCGCAGAAGGGCACCGGGATCAACGGGCTGTTCACCTTCACGCGGACGACGGGGACGTCAGGGAATCTGAATGTCTCCTTTGACCTGCTGCCGGGGCTGAACCAGGCGATCTACCGGACCGACTTCGGGATGTCGGAGATTCCGCCGGCCCTGATCATCCCCTCGGGACAGGGCACGCTGGCGATGGCGGTGACGCCGCTGGAGTTCAACTCCGTGACCGGCACGGTCGATGTGACCGTGAAGGTGGTCGACGGGCCGGGCTATGCGGCCGGTCAGAACGACACGGCGGTGGTGCACATCCTGGATTCGCCGGTGAACCTGTGGAAGATTTCCCATTTCGGCAGCATCGCGAATGCGAACCTGCCGCAAGCCGCAGATGATGCCGCCTACAACGGCGATGGCGTGCCGAACTTGGTCAAGTATGCGCTGGGTCAGGATCCGACAGCGGCCACCTATCCGCAGTCGACCAGCGCGGCGACCGAGACGATCGACGGCGCGGACTATCTGACGCTGACCTTTGTGCGGCCGAAGCCGACGCCGGCCGGCGTCTCCTACATTCCCGAGTCCCGGCCGGATCTGCTGCTGGGGGCCTGGGACTCGGCGCCGGTGATCAGCGGGTATCCGATCGACAATGGCGATGGCACCGAGACCGTGAAGGTGCGGACGCCAAGCCCGGTGAGTGAGAGCGACCGCGGCTTCCTGCGCCTGCGCATCGCGCGGCCCTGAGGCGGCGGGTTTCTCCGTGAGCAAACGCCCTGGTCCGAGGGGAGCGGGGCGTTTGGGTTTCCGGGTGGGCGGGTCAGGCCGGAGGAAGGCGGCGAGGGTGCCTCTCCCGGAGGAAAGGAAGCCGGGCCCGGCTGCCTGCGCCGCTTCTGGACCCAGGTGGCGAAGGTCGGGTACTTCAGGCCGTGCTGGCGACAGAATGCCACGCCGGACTGGCCGGCTGCGCTCGACGGCATCCAGCAGCAGCGCCTCGCGCTGTTCGGGGGCCACCAGCACCCGATACCTGGAGTCGGTACGGATCACGATACCTGCCCTCGCTGGGCTTACGATAAGGGTCATTCATATTCGATTATCACCCCTATCGAAGACCCGAAAGCTGGTGCCCGGTGGAGCGGTTACCGCTCAAACCCGAAGACTCGTAGGCGTTCAGCAAATCATCCCGCTAGGAGCGCGAAACCCGAACCCTGCCGATGCAATCCAGTTGAACCAGCGTCTCATTCGTTGTCGTCAAGCCTTTCCCGCAGGTCGAGCCGATCTGCATTTCCTTATCGAAAAACAGGACAAGCACGGTGATGGGATTGAGCTTCGGTGAGATTGCCTGCTCTGTAGCAAGAACTGGAAGACGAAGTGTTCAAGTACGCCGTTCAAATCCTCTATTTCGAATTTCTCTCGGATTCATCGTCTACGTTGGCGCCTTTTCCATCAATATATCTCTCAGAAACGAGATCAATATAGCCCTTATTTTCGTTCTCCAGAAAGAGATCCGCCCTGGTTCGAGCAGG
>JAQGPE010000375.1 GCA_028293225.1 Akkermansiaceae bacterium
TGATCACCCCGCTCTACCAGGCGCAGACCGACTGGACGTTCGACGGTGAAACTTACGGCGACAAGGCCGTGGTGCTCCGCCTGGACAACAGCGCCAACGCGCTGACGATCCGCACGGACAACAAGCACGTGACCGCCGGCGAAGGCCGCAACATCGAAGCCGTGGGCGAAAACACTCCATGGGGCACCGACATGAACCCGGTTCTGCGCGCCCCTGAAAAGCGCGGTCAGTGATCTGATCTGACCGGATTTGCCAATCCAATCCCGACCGGGAGGTTCGCAAGGGCCTCCCGGTTTTTTGTGGCCGAAAATAGGCGGCGATTTTTGTCCCGCAATCCTGCTTGTGCCGCAAGGAGTTCCCGCTGAGGAATGGGCCATGCGTATGACACTTTTCAAGTCGGGGGCCGTGGCGACGATCCTGATGCTGGCTGCCGGAACGGCCTGCGCGAGCGAGGGCTGGACGACCGATTTCGAAGCCGCGAAGCGCCAGGCGGCGGCGGAGCACAAGGATCTGCTGATCGATTTCACCGGCTCCGACTGGTGCGCCTGGTGCATCAAGCTGGACAAGGAAGTCTTCCAGAAGGAGCCGTTCGCGGCGAAGGCGGCGGAGAAGTTCGTGCTCGTGGAGCTGGATTACCCGACTGACAAGTCGAAGCAGCCGGACCCGGTGCAGGTGCAGAACCAGTCGCTGCTGCAGACCTACCCGGTGAGCGCCTACCCGACGATCCTGCTGTGTGACGAAGAGGGCATGCCCTACGCCGCGACGGGCTACCAGGAAGGCGGCCCGGAAAAATATCTGGAGCATCTGAGCACCCTTCAGGGCCAGAAAGCGGCCCGGAACGAGGCCTTTGCCAAGGCAGCCAAAGCGGAGGGCGTGGACAAGGCGCGCCAGCTCATCGCCGCGCTGGAGGCGATGGAACTGGACGACAAGATGGTCGAGTCCGTCTACCGCTCGGTGGGCCGCCAGATCAAGGAGGCCGATCCGAAGGACGAGACCGGCTTTGCCGCCAAGGAGGCGGTGGAAGCGCGGCTGCAGCGGTTCCTGAGGGAACTGGGTGAGAAGCGCGGCAATCTGGAGGCCGCCCTGAAGGTGATTTCCGAGACCCTGGCCGACCCGGTGGTGAAAGGCGAACTGCGCCAGCAGGTCCACGGCTACGAGGCTGCCACACTGGCTTACGCAGGGAAAAAGCCGGACGCGATCAAGGTGCTGGAGAACGCCGTGAAGGAAGACCCGGAAGGCCAGCGCACCAAGGAGCTGCAGGACTTCATCGGCATCCTGCAGAAGGAGATGGATGCGAAGCCGAAGGAGGAAACCCCGGCCCCAGCGGACAAGAAGGAAGGCGAGTGACGGAGAAATCCGGCGATCTTCCGAAGGGGCTCCCTTGGGGAACCTCGATCACGTCGCCGGGCCGCACGGGAGTGCCGGGCCCGCCTGGCGTCGTGAGATCATAGTGGGTCGTGGCGCCACCGCGAATCACTGAGACGCGACGCAGCGAGCCGAACCCGGTGGAACCTCCGGCTTTCTGGATCACGGAGCCAAGGGTGGCACCGGAAATGAAGGGAACTTCGCCCGGCGTTCGCACCTGGCCGCCGACAATGACGGCTCCCCCGCTCCGGACTGGCGCTGCCGGGGATTCCTGACGGTGAGCCGGGCCGGTCTCTTCCACCACCATGCCGGACTTGCTTTCCCCGGCACGACGGGTCGAAACGGCCGCCCCTACCAGGCAGACGGTCCCAATGAGGAGGCAGACGATGGCCCGGAGCATGAAAGATTCATGCTCCGTTCACTTTGTGAAGCAAAGTTAAATCTGCTCCGCGGCCGATTTTTGTCTTTCAGCCGAGCGACGGGACCTTCTGGTCCACTTCGGAGTCAGCGGTGTAGTCGACGCCCTGCAGGCCGAAGCCGAACAGGCGCAGGAAGCTGGACTGGTAGCCGGAGAAGTCGGCGACTTCGGTCAGATTCTCCGTGGAAACGGTCTCCCAGCGTTCGCCGACGATCTTTTGGATCCCCTCGCCCATTTCCCAGTCGTCGAGGCGGATGCGGCCGGCCTCATCGGGCTGTGGAGTGTTGCTATAGAGGCGGTCGCGGAACAGGCGGTCCATCTGCTCGATGCAGTCCTCGTGGTTGCCGGCGGCCTTCATCGCCTTGTAGAGCAGGGAGATGTAAAGCGGCACGACCGGGATGGCGGAGCTGGCCTGGGTGACCAGGGCCTTGTTGACGGAGATCCAGGCCTTGCCGTGGAGCGGAGCCAGCAATTCGTCGAGGGCCTGCTGGGCGCGCTCCAGGTCTTCCTTGGCGCGGCCGATGGTGCCGTTCTTGTAGATCGGCCAGGTCATCGAGGGCCCGATGTAGGAGTAGGCGGCGGTCTTGACCCCATCCGCCAGGACGCCGGCTTCCAGCAGAGCCTTCATCCACAGCTCCCAATCCTCGCCGCCCATGACCGCGACGGTCTGGGCGATGTCGTCACCGGCGGCGGGCTCGATGGAGATCTCCGTGACGGCGCCGGTGGTGGTGTTGAGAGTCTTGTTGGTGTAGGTCTCGCCGATCGGCTTCAGCACCGACTTGAAGACCTCGCCGGTCTTCGGCTCGGTGCGGCGTGGCGAGGCGAGGCTATAGATCACACAGTCGACCTGGCCGAGGTCGGCCTTGATGGCGGCGATGACCTCATCCTTGATGGCATCGGAGTAGGCGTCGCCATTGAAAGAGCGGGCGTAGAGGCCGGCGGCGGCGGCCTCCTTTTCGAAGGCCACGGTATTGTACCAGCCGGCGGTGCCGGTGCGGTCCGGTTCGCTGGGCTTTTCGAAGAACACGCCGATCGTCGCCGCGTTCGACCCGAAGGCTGCCGCGATGCGCGAGGAGAGGCCGTAGCCGGTCGAGGAACCGATCACCAGGACCTTCTTCGGGCCTCCGGCGACAAGGCCGCGGCTGGTGACGACGCCGATCTGATCGGCCACGTGGCGGGCGCAACCTTCCGGGTGAGCGGTGGTGCAGATGAAGCCGCGGATTTTAGGGGTGACGATCATGGCTGGAAAAGCGGACAACGGGCATCGGCCCACTGGCAATCTAAATTCGAACCATTCCGAATCCTGTCGCCGCTTTTATAGGTCCTTCACGAAGAAAATTTCCGGCACCGCCTGTTGCTTGCCAAAGGTCAATTGGCCGCTTCTGCTGAAGCCATTGCGCGTGTGCCATGCCTGCGGCTCCGGTTCGTCTTCCTGGGAGGAGGTCATCAGCAGCTGGTGGCCCTGTCGTCTCGTCTCCTCTTCCCATCGTTTCAACATCGCCGTGCCGAAGCCGTTCTTTCGGGATGCGGGCCGCACGCGGATCATGTCCATGTAAGGGAACCGGCCCCAGAAGAGACTGAAACGCAGGAATCCCAGCGGATTCCCGTCCCCGGTCGCGAGAATGTATTCATTCTGCCGGATACAGCGAGAGGCCCAGTCTGTGGTGACGTCGTCCTCCATGACGAGCCAGTCGAGGTCATCCTGATTTGCGATGCGAATCTCCATCATGGGTGTCTTTCTTTAAAGATGCGGCAGCGGTCATGCTGTTGCTCACCGATCTAGAGGGACGCGATCACCTTGGCCGGGTCACCGGCGAAGCGGTGCAGGGTGGCTTTTTTCACCGCTCCGTCGGCACGGAGGATCTGTAGCACGCGGTCGACGCTGCGAGGGCCATCGAAAAGCAGGAAATCGATGTAACCGTATTTCCGGCCGCCTCCGCCACCGAGGCAGAGGCCGTCAGCGCTGGTTTTCAACTCGGCTTCCAGGAGTTCTTCCAGGCGGAAGCGCTCATCGGTTTGTTTGCCATCGGGGAGAGAGCCGTTGGGGATCCGGAGGAAATAGTAAGCCGCTCCCGATCCTGCCAGCGGGTCGTCCATTTTCCCCTCCCCTTCGATGTAGTCGCGCCACAACAGCCTCTGGGAGGTGTGACCGGCGATCATGTCCGCGCGGAGAAAGGCATCAGACGTCTCCTCGAAAGAATAGCCGGTGAACTGACCGGATCCCGGAGCTTTCCATCCCTGCTTCGCCTCAGTCTCTTCAATGTAGGACTTCAGCTCCGTGAGAGGAAACGAAGGGCCAAGAGCGTCGTCCCGGATATCGATCTTCCCCAGACGATTCGAGACGTGATCCTCGCCGAGCACTTCATCCAGCCAGAGAAACAGAATCTGCCAGCGGTCCTTCGATTCGAGACTCAGGAAGGCGGGTGACCATGCCACGAGGTGGACTACCTCATTCTCTTCATCGACCTCCGGGGTGATCCAGAACTGGAGGGGAGTGTAGGCTTCGCCTCCGATTTGGATCCTGAATCCGGAGACGTCTTCCGACGGCTGGCGGGAAGGAAAGAAGTCCCATCCCGCCAATACCGGAGCGTGATCCACCCAATACTGGGTCAGCAAGCGACGGTGGGCGCATCCCTCAGAGGAAACTGTTAGAGAGCGGCCTTCGGAACTACTCCCCGGACCGTAGACCCACGCCAGGGATGGCGACAGGGCAAAGACCAGGGAAGAAGTCTCGGCATCGAGTTCTTCGCTGCGACGCTCCCGGACGGCGGCCAGCAAACGGTCGGAAACTGTGGAGAAATTTCGCCAGAAGAGCCCGACCCGCTCCTTGAATGTCAGCTCCAGTTTCGGCTCGATTTTCTTCCGGAAAAACATCACCGGAGATATGCCTTCAACAGGAGCCGCTGTCCAGCCGGGCTGCCTGGGGGCGCAAGCTGACAGAATAAAATACAATCGTTGTTTTAATAAACGGCGATCTGTTGGTTTTTCACCCTTGTAATGAAAACGACTCTTAATCTCGCGGTAGCCGCGGTGATCCTTTCACTTAGCGGTTTGGCAGAAGCTCGTCCTTATCACCACGACCGTGGCCCTGTGGTGGTGACTCCCGGCTACGGAGCCGGTCACGGCGGTGGCCGCCCCCATCACCGGATGAGCTTGCAAGCTCGCGCTCAGTTGCGTCTCCGGGAGCTGGGCTTCTATCGCGGTCCGATCGACGGTGCCTTCGGCCCGGGCTCACGCCGCGCGCTGGTGCGCTTCCAGCAGAGACGCGGACTGGCTGTCACCGGTTGGCTCGACGTCCAGACCCAGCGCGCCCTGCGCCTCTAACATGGCTCACCTTTTGAGCTAACAAACTTGGCTGGTTGAATCCGTCCCCCGCGAAGAACCATCGCGGGGGACTGGTTTTTTAAACGCCGTTCAATCTTGCGTATCACTGCCGGGTCGAGCGGGGAGTCTTCTCACGGCTTACACCTGAACGAGGAGGTCGTCAGGGCGCGGAGAAACTCCGAGTTCGAAGACGATTTGGTCACGCCGTCCACGGTGACCGCGCATCTACCGGGCGCTATCGAAACGCGGCTCGATGGCGGGAGGGCCAGAAAGGGAATGACTTCGATCTTCTGGAGCGAAAGTTCGTAAAGTGAAACATACCTCGCTTCCGGACCAAGGTAACCGGGTTCATGGAAAACCCACCCGGAGTCCGAGTTTTCCGGAGAATCGCGGGACATGACGCATTCCCGGTTGTCATAGAATTTCGGGGAAACGAGGCCAGTTTGGCGGATCTCCGGAAACGCTAGCTCGCGGTTGAAGAGATCGCAAACCGCTCGCTGCAATTGGAGGTGCTGAACGGTGCTGTTCACACCGGGTAACCATTGAGTGGGTAGAGACTGAAAATCCGGTTCAAGCGCCTCCAACCCATTTGCGGTTTCGCGAAGCAGCAGCAGGGACCAACCAAACTGGACCGTCTGTCCATCGAGAAAGCGGTCACCTCCTCTGATCCCGGACTCGAGCCAGGCCGCCAGCGAGCGGGCAAATTCAGCAGCCTCAGGCTCAACCTCCAGAATGATTGGACGTTGATCGGCTGGGACGTTGGTGACGGATATCTTCATTTCCGCTATGCCAGTTCTCTATCGGCTCAAACCATCCCCGCCAAAATGCGCATTCGGGTTCTCAGGCGTGATACTCCTGGATCGACCTCACCGTCAGTTCGCGCTCCTTCAGCGAACGGATCGCTTTTACGGAGGCTTCCGCGGCGGCGAGGTTGGTGCAGTGGGAGATCTTGTTGGCGACGGCGCCGCTGCGGATCTTGACCTCGTCCTCGCGGGCGGCGTGGCCGCTCGGGGTGTTGATGATGAAGTGAATGTCGCGGTTCTTCATCATGTCGATGACGTGCGGGCGGCGGCCTTCCGAGAGCTTGTAGAGGCGGTGGCACGGGATGTTTTCGGCCTGGAGGCGGTCGCAAGTACCACCGGTGGCGTAGATCTCGAAGCCGAGCGCGGCGATCTCGCGGGCGATCGGCATGGCGGCGTCCTTGTCGCGGTCGGAGACCGAGAGGAAGACATTGCCCGTGACCGGCAGCGGATTGAAGGCGCTGATCTGGCTCTTGGCGTAGGCCATGCCCCAGTCGTCGTCGATGCCCATGACTTCGCCCGTGGAGCGCATTTCCGGACCGAGGACGATGTCGATGCCGGGGAAGCGGTTCCAGGGGAAGACGGCTTCCTTCACCGAGAAGTGCGGCGGGATGACCGTTTCGGTGAAGCCGAGTTCCGGGAGCGTCTTGCCGACCATGATCTGGGCGGCGTATTTCGCGAGCGGGACGCCGGTGGCCTTCGAGACGAAGGGCACGGTGCGGGAGGCGCGCGGGTTGACCTCGATCACGTAGAGCTGTTCGTCCTTCACGGCGAACTGGATGTTCATGAGGCCCTTCACCTGAAGCTCGCGGGCGAGCTCGATGGCGGCGCGGGTGATTTCGGCCTTGATCGACTCGGACAGCGAGTAGGCGGGGATCACGCAGGCGGAGTCGCCGGAGTGAATGCCGGCCTGCTCGATGTGCTGCATGATGGCGCCGACGACGGACATCGTACCATCCGAGATGCAGTCCACGTCGATTTCGGTGGCGCCTTCCAGGAAGCGGTCGACGAGGACCGGGCGGTTCGGGGCGACGTCCACGGCCTCGCGCATGTAGCGGCGCAGTTCGTGGTCTTCGTTAACGATCATCATGGCGCGGGCGCCGAGGACGAAGGACGG
>JAQGPE010000408.1 GCA_028293225.1 Akkermansiaceae bacterium
CGCGCCGGACTCGAAAATCCGCCACACCGCCCCCTCCACCCCGCTGTCCCGCACCACCCGTGAAGTCGAGGGCGTGGCATAGACCGGCGCGGCGAGCTTTGTCGCCAGGACCCGCAGGCCGCTGACGTGGTCGCCGTGCTCATGGGTCAGGATCACGGCGTCGAGCGTCGCCGGGTCGATCCCGCACGCCGCCATCCGCACGATCAGCTGCTTGGCGCTCAGTCCGGCATCGATCAGCACGCGGGTGCCGGCGGCCTCCACCACCGTCGCATTTCCGCCGCTGCCACTGCCAAGCACCACAAACCGCATGCGCGGAAGATGCGCGGACATTTGGTGTTTCGGAATCCGAAAATTCCGGCGATGCTGCGGCCGTCCGCCGTGAGAAGCATTCGCATCATCCACAAGCTGAGAACGGCCATGGCGCTGCTGGTTTTCGCCGCGGTGATCGCGGCCGGGGCCAGCCTGTGGTGGGCGAACCACACCGGCCTGCCGGACGCTTGGCGCGGCGAAATCGAGAAGGCGCTGGAAGCGAAGCAGATCTACACCGAGATCGGCACGCTGCGCTACCGCCCGCTGCGTGGCATCGAGGCCACCGAGGTTACCGTTTTCTCGGGCCCCGACCGCACCAAGGCGATCGCCCACCTGCAAAAGGTCGTCATCGGCGTCGACCGCAGCAAGCTGGCCCGCGGCGAGGTGCGGGTGGAAAAACTCGAACTGACCGGCGGCGGCATGACCCTGCCGGTCGATCCAGACGATCCGAATTCCCAGGTCCTGGAAGTCGCCAGCCTCAGCGGCAAGGTCCTGATGCCCGGCGGCCGGCGGCTGGAGGTGCGCGACGCGCGCGGCTTCGTCGGCGGCATCCAGGTGGAGATGGACGCCCTGCTGCTCGGCTACCGTCAGCGGCTGTCCCAGATGGAGGACGAGGGCGCGGAGGCGCGCAAGGCCCGCCGCAAGATGATGGCCAGGGCCCTGGGAGCGCTCCAGGAATGGCATCTCAATGCCGCCGAGCCGCCGCTGGTGCGGATCCGGGTGGAAGGCGACATGGACGATCCGCGCAGCGTCCGGGCGGATGTCTCGCTGGAGGCGAAGGACTTCGACCGCGGTGACCTGAGATTTTCGAAATTGCAGGCGAAAGGGGAAATGCGCGGCCGCCTGCTGGTCCTGGATTCCCTGGAGCTGGCGGACGACACCGGCAGCGTGAAGGGCCGGATCGAGTTCGACATGAACAGCCGCGACGGCCGCTTCGAGGCGAAGTCGAACCTCGATCTGCCGCGGCTGCTCCGCCAGGTGAACAAGGCCGGCGCGCTGGAGCGGATCACCTTCCAGTCCCGGCCGGTAATCTCCGCCAGCGGCGACTTCAACCTGCCGGAAAGCGGCCCGCCCACCTTTCACGTGCTCGGCCACTTGGGCGCGGACAACCTGCGGATGGGTGAATATAGCGCGGACCGGATCGACTCGGATTTCTCCTGGGACGGCACCCGCTTCTTTCTCGACCGGATCAACGTCAAGCGCCCGGACGGCTACATGAAGGCCAGCATCCTGTTCGATCTGCCGCTCGTACAGTACCGCGTCGAGACCGACCTGAAGGCCAGGGTCTGGAAGCCGCTCTTCAAGGGCCAGGTGCTGGAAGGCGTGCTCGGCGACTTCGGCGAAAAGCCCACCACCTGGAGCCATGCCAGGCTGAAGGGCTGGTTCGATACCAGCCTGCCGACCAATTGGAACGCCACCGGCTACGCGGAGGCCAAGGACATCAGCTTCCGCGGCGTGCCGGTCCACACCGCCTATGTGAAGATGGCCCTGGATCACGACGCCCTGGATTTCACCGACGGCAAGGTCGACTTCGACTACACCAACTACGCCCTGCGCAAGGCCCACGGCGGCCCCGCTTCGGGAAAGGGCACCGTCGGCCGGGTGAAATGGGATCGCCCGACCTCGACCATCATCGTCGAGGCGGTCGATGGCGATTTCTGGCCGGCGCCGCTGGTGCGGACTTTCGCCGCCAACGTGGCCGACCACCTGGAGCAGTACCGCTTTCACGAGCCGCCGAAGATGCACGGCGAGGGCGCCATCGGCATCGGCCCCGGACAAAAACTCACCGACCTGCGCATCCACGCCAGCACCGGCAGTGGGCTCGACTACCGCTTCGCCGGCGCGGACCTGGACCTGAACCGCGTGCAGACCGATGTCCGCGTCGGCCCGGCCATGACCCAGGTGCGCAACCTGACCTTCGACGCCTACGGCGGCTCGCTGCGCGGCGTGCTGGACATCGAACCCGTGAAGGACGGCATGGTGAAAGGCGAGTTCGACTGGACCAAGGTCAACCTTCCGGACGTCTCCGGGGCCTACGGCTTCGACAAGAAGATGAAAGGCGTCGTCACCGGCCGGATCGAATTCAGCCAAAAGGGCGCCGGGACGGAAAACCTGAACGGCTCCGGGCTGCTGGCGCTCGAGCAGAGCGAACTCTTCTCCGTGCCGGTCTTCGGCCCGCTGTCGCCGCTGATTTCCGGGGTCATCGGCCGGAAAAAGGCCGGCTTCCAGGAGGCCGAGGAAGCCTTTTGCACCTTCGACATCGATAAGGGCGTCCTCTCCACCGAGGACTTCCTGACCTCCACCCCCTCCATGGTCTTCACCGGCGACGCCCGCGCCGACCTGAACGACATGACCCTGGACATGACCATGCGGATGAACGCCCGCGGCCTGCTGGGGATCATCACCCTGCCCTTCAAGCCCTTCTACGGCCTGTTCCAGTTCCGTGGCACCGGCCCGATCCATGAGCCGAAGTGGACCAACGTGATGTTCACCTCTCCGCCCAAGCGCCAGGAAAAGAGCCTGATGGCCCCGCCGCGCGCCGGCGACCTGCCGGACCGCGCGATCGAGATTCAGGAGGACGGCGACGGACGCCCCACCCGGAAAAGAGCCCGTTGAACGGTGCCGAACCGGGAAGATCCTTCCTTGCGCGCGGCCCGAACCGGTGGCAGCCTGCGCCACGTTCCATTTCTCTCCGCTCACCGGAAAATCCTCACCTCCAGCACGCCATGTCCGACACCTTCGCCTCCTCGCTCGATCCCGATTCCGGATTCGTTCCTTCCGTGGCCGATGCCGCCAATGACCTGCGCACCGCCGCCGGCGAAAATGCCAAGGACGTCGCCAACCTGGCGACCGAACAGGCCAAGGCCCTGAAGGAAAAAGCCGTCGAGTCCGCCCAGCATTTCCGCGAAGTGGCCACCGAGAAGGCCCAGGCTTTCAAGTCCGCCGCCGCCGAGAAGGCCGATGCCCTGAAGCAGGCCGCCGGTGAAAAGGCCCGCGTGATCCGCAGCGCCGCCGACGAGCAGTGGCGCGACACCCGCGACAAGGCCAAGGAAATCCACGTGAGCGCGGAAGACTACATCCGACAGCACCCGACCAAGTGCGTGCTCGGCGCCCTCGGCGTCGGCTTCCTCATCGGCCTCATCGCCCGCCGCTGAATTGCCTTGTCCGCCCCTATCCCGCGGTTACCGGGACGGAGACGGAGTTTATTTTCCGATGAGCCGACCCACCGACCCGGTGCCTCGGGAACGCCCCGACTGGAAGGAAGCCGCCGCTGACTTCGTGGCGGCGCGCATGGAGTTGCTGGCCCTGGAGGCAAAGGATGCCGGCCGGATCGCCGCCCGCAAGGGACTGGCCGCCGGGATCGCCGCCTTTTGCGCCGTTTTCATCTGGCTGCTCGTGGTCGCCGGCCTGATCGGCTGGATTTCCGCTGTCAGCGGCATGGTCTGGTACGGCGTGACCCTGCTCGCCGCCCTGACCCACCTGATCATCGCCGGGATCGCCGTCCTGGTCCTCCGCCGACCCGCGGAGGCCAGCGCCTTCCCCCTCACCCGCAACGAACTGGCTAAAGACCGCGAATGGCTGCGCACGCTCAAGGATCGCCCGAAGCACTGAGAATCATCGCCCGGATCGAGGCCGCCAGGTCCGTGCTGGGTGCTGAAATCAAGGAGGCGCGCCAGCGTCTGGACGTCCCGGCGCGCATCCGCCGCTCCGTCCTGACCAAGCCGCTGGCCTGGCTGGGCGGCTCCGCCGCTGGCGGTCTGCTCATCAGCCTGATCCTCAGAGGGCGGCGAAGCCGGCCGCAGAAGGAGGAGAAGCGCCGCGGGATCTTCGGGTTCCTCCTCGGCAGCGCCTTTACCCTGGCGCGCCCGGCGCTTGAAGCATGGGCGATGAAGGAACTGCGTAATCGCATCGCACCTGCAACGCGGGATCCGCGATAGAAGGATTGCTCCAAACCGAAAGTTCCCGCTTTCCAAGCCCGGATCTTCACGCTCTAACCCTTCGCCATCATGTCCGAGCACCAAGTTCTCGATCACGTCGACCAGTACCTCCGGCTTGGCCGCGAGTACAACAGTTCCGACGTGCATCTCGCCACCGCCTATCCGCCCGCCTGGCGGCGCTTCGGTGGTTTGTCGCCCATCTGGCACGACCATCCACCCCTCGCTCCCGAAGACACGGAGCGGCTCGTCAAAAGCTTCCTGGGAGAAAAGGAATGGAACCGCCTCCAGGAACGCGGTGACGTCGACTTCGCCTACCAGAACTCCGATGGCCGCTTCCGCGCCTCGGTGGTCCGCCAGCGCCTCGGCTACGACATGACCTTCCGCGTGATCGATACCAAAATCCGCACCATGGAGGACATCGGCCTCCCGATGGAGCACCTCACGCCCCTGACCCGCTACCACAACGGCCTGATCCTGGTGACCGGCGCCGTGGGTTCCGGCAAGTCCACCACCCTGGCTTCCCTCATCGACTTCATCAGCAAGGACCGCGAAGACCACATCCTGACGATGGAGGACCCGATCGAATACGTCTTCGAGTCGCGGAAATCCCACGTCAACCAGCGCGAAGTCCACACCCATACGGATTCCTTCGCCAAGGCGCTCCGCGGCGCCCTCCGGGAAGACCCGGACGTCATCATGGTCGGTGAAATGCGCGACCTGGAAACGATCTCCCTGGCCCTCACGGCCGCGGAAACGGGTCACCTGGTGCTCGGCACGCTGCACACCGGTAACGCCCCCCGCACGCTCGACCGCGTGCTGGACGTGTTCCCCGTCGATCAGCGCGAACAGATCCGCATCATGGTCTCCGAATC
>JAQGPE010000413.1 GCA_028293225.1 Akkermansiaceae bacterium
GAGTTGGCCTGAAGGTAGGGCTCGTTGCAGTAGCCCTTGGCAGCCGTCAGCCCATGGGCGATCAGATCAGCCGTCAGCGACTGGCCGCCGCTGGTGGGCAGGAAGGTCCGGGCACAAGTCGAGACCGCGGTGTCGCTGATCGACCCTGGCGCGAACTTAAGGGATTGATAAGCTTCATCGGTCGCATGGGGATCATTGCTGCCCCAGGAATAGTAGCCGGCCAGGTCCTTCCGATTCCCCACGAAGTCCGGGGTCGCATCCAGTTCGCAAGCGATCCCGCGCGCCTCCAGTACCTCCGCGGCACGGCTCATGTCGGCATTGAAGCCGCTCCACGGCGCCTCATCGGGAATCTCGAGCGGGATCGACAGTTGCGGAAACTCCGCCTTGTCCCCCATCCCGAAGTCAGACTGGGCATCCAAAAGGAACTTCCCCCGTGGTGGCTTCCCGTCCGAGGCCAGAGACCGCGTCACTAGAGCCATGGCATCCGCCTGGGTGTAGCCATCCAGCCGGCTCACCAGATAGCCCCCGAACTTCGCATGCGAGAACGGCTCGTCGGTATTCCAGTATCGGTTTGCCCAAGCGCATCCCAAAGCTCCCGTCGGATCGTGGTTGGTAAAGTGGTATCTTTTGGCCTCCGGCAATTTGTCGTAATCCAGGGCTGCCAGGGTGCTGTCGACTGAAGGCGAGGCGATGTTGTTGTCCTCCTTATTGCCGGTATCCCCGCCCTTGATCCGCAGCGGCACCCCTTTGGTCAGAACAATGAAGTCGATTCCGGGATGCTCCTTTAAATAGGCCTCCAAAGGCGCTTCCACCAGAGTCCTGTAGTCCTCGTAAGCAATCGTCTCGTTATCCGCGCTGACCGCGGAGTCCGGGCAGTGGATGACGAGGCCATGTTTGACTCCCCGTTTGCTGGCGTAGTCCTTCCCGATTGCCAGAGAGACCGGGCTATCGCCGTTGACGACCACTAGAACCTCGTCGGGGCTCCGCTTTTTGGGAGTGGCATTGAGAGGGACGACAGCGCTACAGAACAGCAGGGGAAGCAAAGGCCATTTCACAATCGCAATAGGGAAAGTCGTCGGATGGATCAGAATCGAACGCTGCTACGGATCAATCCCGTGTGAGTATTTCAGCCGATTGATGTGACCCCCTGAGCAGCCTTGCATCCTTGCCGCTGAAGGCGAATGCTTCTGCTAGTGCACGAGATCGCCGCCCGTGAGAAGATCCTCTTCGTTTGCGCCCGGAACAAGATCCGCAGCCTCACCGCTGAGCGGCTGTTCGCAGACTCCCCGCGCTACGACGTGAAGTCCCGCGGGCTCTCAAAGGAATCCCGCATCCGCCTCTCTGCCAAAGATCTTGCCTGGGCCGACCGGGTTTTTGTCATGGAGAAGAACCACAAGAACCGGATCACGTCCGACCACCGCGAAGCGGCTTCCGGAGTGGAAATTATCTGTCTCTTCATCGAGGACATCTACCAGCCGATGCAGCCCGAACTCATCGAGATCCTCCAGGAGCGCCTTGAACCCTATCTTGATCTGCGGGAATGAACCAGGAAGCTCAAAGCAAGATCGATGCGGCACTGAGAGATCTCTGTTCCGGTGACATCGGACCCGCCCGGACCGCGGCCCGGCTGCCCAACAAAGATGTTTATCTGGCGTGCGCTTTGGCAGACCTTGAGGGCGTCGATTCCTTCATCCGTGAGGACGCCGGATGGGTGACGCGGACAGGCGGTCCCAATGGATGGGAGCCGATCCAATATGCCTGCTACTCCGGCTGGACCCTCTATCGGCCCGAATTGAAGGGAGATCTGGTGGAAATCGTGAAGCTCCTATTGGCATCGGGAGCCAATCCCAATGCTTGCCATGTCCTTCCTGAGAACGGCAGATGGCCGCAGACCCTTCTCTATGCCTGCTCTGGAATCCTGAACCATGCCGACCTCACCGAGCTGCTGCTGAAGGCCGGGGCAGACATCAACGAAGGCCTGCCTGAGCCTGATCCGAACGATCCGGGCAAGTCTCCCTGGGGACCGGAGGCCCTCTATCATGCCACCGAGTTCAAGGACACCGCTTGCCTTGAGCTCCTGCTAAAAGCCGGGCCGCGGCGGCTCTATGTTTCCTATTGTCTGGCGCGGGCGCTGGATTTTGAGAATCCAGCTGCAATCGGCCTTTTTCTTCGCTACGGCGCCGATCCTGACTTCCAAGTCCCATGGGCGCAGAACCGGGCCCATCTGCACCGGGCGATCATCAATGGCCGTTCGGCTGAGATCGCGGAACTGCTGATCAAGGCTGGTGCTTGCCTGGCCGCCCGGGACAAACGCGGGTTCACGGCCTATCGGTACGCGGTGCGGTATGGGCGGATCGAAATTCAAAGGTTGCTCGAGAGCCGCGGGGAGAGTGATGCGACCGCGTCCGATCGTGAACTTGGATTGCTGATGCAGGGGATATCGGGCGTGACGCCGACGGAGCCCATTGATCCGGCCCTGGCCAATGACGCTGCGAGGCGGAATGATGTCAGGGCTCTCACCGCACTGGCTGGAGCTGGCGGGGATCTCAATGCACTGCATGGAGGGATGGCGCCTCTCCATGAGGCGGCCTGGTGGGGCCGGCTTGAATCTGTTAGATTTCTGATTGCCCGGGGGGCGGATCTCCATGCGTCTAACAGCTATGGCGGCGACGCGCTTTCCACTGCGATTCACGGTTCCCTGAACTGCTTCGGAGGTGGGGCCGGTCCTGCTGCCTATCTGCCCGAGGAGGCTCCGGCCGGCGACTACCCCGGGATCGTGGAACTGCTGGTGGAGGCTGGCGCCAAAGTACCGGCGCATGGTGATGGTAGCCCATCCGTCCGGCTTGTGCTGCGCCGCCATCTCGGAGCATTGGGATCAGCGGAGTGACTTTTTGGGAGGAGCCAGGGATTCTCCGATGTCGATGGTGGTTTCCACGACCCATTGGGTGGTATCCTGCCGTCCTTTCCCGGCGAGGTTGAGCCACTGCATGATCCGGTCGGTGGGGCGCCCCAGATCGTAGGAGAAGTGAGCGATCTTTGGCCGGAACCATTCAAGCGATTCCTCCTTGGCCATGCAGAAGAGAGAGAGGTCTTCCGGGACGCGGATCCGGCGATTGGCCAGAAATGCCAGGACGGGGCCGATGCGGGAGGCGGCATCGATGATGAGGGTTGAGGGCGGGCTGATCCGGAAGAGCTGCTCAAGCCGCTCGTTGAATGACTGGGGATCGAAATTCCAGGGCGGCAGAAAATAGGACGAGTGGCTGGGTGAGACGCATTGCAGTTCCTGGAGGAAGGCGGCGACGATGCGGTTCGGGCAGGGCTCTTTCCAGTCCGGAGGGACGAGCATCGAGATCCGGCGATGGCCCATCTCCAGAAGCAGGCGGGTGAGTTTTGCCATGCCGGAGGTGTAGTTGACGCCGAAGGTCGCGATCGGAAGCTCGAAGCTTCGGCCGCCATAGGCAAAGGTGAGGATCTTGCGCTCGCAGAACCAGTCGAGAATCTCGCGTTGGGCGCAGATGACCACCCAGCCGTCGGCGGGGCTTTTCGAGATCAGGGTTTGCAACGCGGCCGGGTTGCCGGCGATGCAGCTGACGGTCTTTGGGGCGATGTGGAATTCATAGCCGCCGTCGCGGAGGTGGTACTGGAGGCTTAGGATGAACTGCCGCATCTCCAGGCTTTCGTCCTCGGGAGGACGGTTGAGGAGGATACCGACGCGGAAGGCACGGGCCTTGGATTTGCGGAGGCCTCTTCTCACCAAGCGCGGCTTGCCGGGGCCCTGGGAGATGATCAACCCCTCTTTTTCCAGCCGGACGAAGGCGGCTCTGACCGCATCCTTGGAGACCCCGAGGTGCTGGGCCATTGCCAGGGTTCCGAGAAGCTCACCGGCCCACTTGCCACGATGAATGCCATCCCGCAGATGGGTCACGGTCTGGTCGGCGGTGAGCTGTTTGCGAACGGAATCCATCTGGAGCAGGGTTACCTGTTAGGTCGAAGAGCGTGTCGATGAACTCATCAAGCGTTATTCAAAGCTTAGATTTCCGGGGATGGATCACAATGATCAAACGAAGGATCAAGACGCTGAAGTGAAGATGATCTTGGTGGTGTATTGCTTGGAATGAGAGAGTTAGAGTGCGAGCTGTGGGCGATAAAATCGCCTAGTGGAGATTCGAGGCGGTCTTCCGTTTCCTGTCCATTGTGCCCATACGGGTTCGGATCACGAACAAAAGCCGCATAAAAAGGTCCTCCCCCATCTTCCTGAAAAGGGTGGCTGCCATCATTGGTGCTGCCGGTCTCATTGCCTGGAGCGATGCAGCAACCACTTCGGTTTATTCTCCGGCCACGCCGGCCCGGAATGCGGGAGCCAATGACGGAACCGTTCTTCAGGAAATCGATGTGCCCGGCCATGCGGCCGGCACCGCACCTCTCTCCACCATGATCAGCAGCCCTACCAGTCGCTCCATCGTCCAACGCAATTCCTCCGGCGTCGGAGTCATCCCCATTTCCGGCACCTATCAGGGTTCTCCGAACCGGATCGAAGCGAGGGCCGTGGTGATGGATGATAGAGCCCACTCCGGCGCGAGCACCGGTTGGCAGACCATTGCCACGATGCCTGCCGGAGGAAGCTACTCAGGGGCTCTCACCGAGGTGGCCGCCGGGGGATGGTATCAGATCGAAGTCCGCGCCGTGGCGGGTGACGTGCCGGAGGAAGCCGCGGTGGTGAAGAAGGTCGGGGTGGGGGACATTTACCTCACCGCCGGGCAGTCGAACTCCGCCAACCATGGGACGCCGCCCTACACGCCCGCGGATGACCGGGTGAGTGTGCGTCTGGACGCGAGCGGAGCGCTGTGGCGGCAGGGCTACGATCCCATGCCGATCGCCACGGGAGATGGCGGCTCGCCGTGGTCGCGGCTGGGGGATCAGCTGGCTTTCGCCGACAATATTCCGGTGGGATTTCTCTGTGTTGGCGTGGGCTCCACGGCGACTTCCGACTGGCTGCCGGGAAGCGCCAACTATGAGACGCGGTTGAAGCCGGCGGTGAAGTCGTTTCCGACCGGCGGGTTCCGGGCGATCCTCTGGCATCAGGGAGAGTCGGACTCGATCGCGAATGTCCCAGCCGCGACCTATGCGTCGCGAATGGCGGCGATCATCGCGGCGACGCGGAGCGACTCAGGCTGGGCAGTGCCGTGGTATGTGGCCGAAGCGTCGTTTCACCCCGA
>JAQGPE010000425.1 GCA_028293225.1 Akkermansiaceae bacterium
GCGCGCCTCTTCCACGGCCTCCTCCAGCATCTGGGTGTAGAAATCCATGCCCACGCTGATCATATGGCCATGCTGCTCCGGGCCCAGCAGGTTGCCCACGCCGCGGATTTCCAAGTCGCGCAGGGCGATCTGGTAGCCGCTGCCCAGGGCGGTGAATTGTTGCAGGGCCTGCAAGCGGTCG
The DNA here is from genome assembly GCA_028293225.1 of Akkermansiaceae bacterium. Lineage (GTDB taxonomy): Bacteria > Verrucomicrobiota > Verrucomicrobiia > Verrucomicrobiales > Akkermansiaceae > Haloferula. The sequence goes on from JAQGPE010000425.1 coordinate 182, forward strand.
CGCGCGTCATCCGTCAGCTGCTTGTCCTTGCGGTAGAAGCAGTGGCAGTATGCCTTGACCTCCGAGCGGCCCACGCGGCCGCGCAGCTGGTAGAGCTGCGCCAGGCCCAGGTTGTCGGCGTCGTCGATGATCATGGTGTTGGCGCGCGGGATGTCGAGCCCGCTCTCGATGATGGTGGTGGAGAGCAGGATGTCCGCCTCGCCGTTGACGAAGGCGCGCATGACCACCTCCAGGTCGTCCTTTTCCATCTGGCCGTGGCCGACCAGGATCCGGGCGTCCGGCACCAGTTCGAGCAGGCGCTTGCGCATCAGTTCGATGGATTTGACCCGGTTGTGCAGGAAGAAGACCTGCCCGCCGCGTTTCATTTCGCGCACAATGGCGTCCTTGATCACCCGCTCGTCATACGGCGAGATACTGGTGTGAACCGGGATGCGGTTCGGCGGCGGCGTGTCGATGGTCGACATGTCGCGGGCGCCCATGAGGGCCATGTACAGCGTGCGCGGGATCGGCGTGGCCGACAGGGTCAGGACGTCGACCTGGCGGAAGATCTCCTTGAAGCGGTCCTTGTGCTTGACGCCGAAGCGCTGCTCCTCATCGACCACCGCGAGGCCGAGGTTCTTGTAAACCACGTCGCCGGAAATGAGGCGGTGCGTGCCGATCACGATGTCCACCGAGCCGTTGGCGAGGCCGCGGATGGTCTCGCGGACCTGGCCCGCGGTGCGGAAACGATTCAGCAGGTCGATGCGGATCGGGTATTCGCTCATCCGCTCGCGGAAGGTCCGCCAATGCTGCTCCGCGAGCACGGTGGTGGGCACCAGGATGGCGACCTGCATGCCGCCGGTGGCCGCCTTGAACGCCGCCCGGATGGCGACCTCGGTCTTGCCGAAGCCGACGTCGCCGCAGATCAACCGGTCCATCGGCCGTGCCGATTCCATGTCGCGCTTGGCTTCCTCGATCGCGCGGCGCTGGTCGGGGGTTTCCGTGTAGTGGAAGGAGTTTTCGAACTCCCACATCCAGCGCGAATCGGGCGGGTGGGGGATGCCCGGCGCGGCCTGGCGCTCCGCCTGCACGCGCAGGATCTGTGCAGCGTAGTCGAGGATCGATTTCTCCGCCGACTTGCGGATGTTCTTCCAGGCGGTGCCGCCAAGCTTGCCGAGATCCGGGGTCTTGCCGCCGAGCCCGACGTATTTGCCGATCAGGTGGGCCTGATCCAGCGGCACGGACAGCAGCGAGCCGCCCTGGTATTCGATCGCGATCTCCTCGCCCTCGTCGCTTTCCTTGATGCCGCGGAAACGGCCGATGCCGTACTCCGAGTGCACCACCAGGTCGCCCTCGCCGATGTCATCCAGCGAGGCGCGCACGGTCATCGCGCGCTGGCGGTCCATGCGGCTGCGGCGCACCACTCCAGGCGTGCGGTAGCGGCCGAAGAGTTCACTGGAAGAAAGGACCGCGATGCCTACGGTGGGCACCGTAAATCCCTGCATCAGCTCGCCGCGCAAGGGCACCAGGTCGGCGATGGCATCCTGGCCGGCCAGCTCGGTGAAGCGCTCCTGCTCGCCCTTGTTGGAAAAGACGATGCCGATCTTCCATTTCTGCGCGCGCCATTCGTCCAACTGGCGGAAAAAGCGGTCGCGCAGCGATTGCTCCAGCACGAAGTCGCCGGCCTCGAAGGCTCCCACCGGACTGCCGAAGCAGGCGGTGGCGAAGTCTTCCTCGCCATCGGCTTCCACGGCTCCCCCGGTGATGCGGATCCGTGCGTCGATGCCCGCATCCCCGAAGGCCACGATCACGTCATCGGCCTGTCGATACGCGGCGACCGTCGAGTCCATCTCCGGTTCGGCCAGCAGCAGTTCGGCGCGGTCCAGCTTCCCGACCGAGGCCTGAGTATCGACGTCAAACTCACGCACCGACTCGATCTCGGTGTCGAAGAACTCGATCCGCAGCGGCCGGCCACCCTGCCAGGCGAACACATCCAGAATGCCGCCGCGCATCGCATACTGGCCACGGCCCTGGACCGTGCTGACCCGGTCGTAGCCGTGTTCGGAAAGCTTGGTTCCCAGAGTGGCAGGCTCAGTGGGGATTCCCGGCTTGATCACCAGATGGCTGCCGGCGAGCGCGGCGGGGGACGGCGCTGGCTGGCCGAAGACTTCCGGCGCGCAAAAAATCACAAAGCGCTCATTCGACGCAGCCGGGTCCAGCGCCTCCAGGCGAGCGGCGGCGGCCTCGGGATCGGCCAACTGGCCATCCTCCAGTTCGCTGGGCATTTCCGGCAGGTCGATGCTGCGGATGCCCCACATTTCCAGCTCGGAGCCGAGGCGTTCGCGTTGCCGGGGCGCATCGCCCACCAGCCAGATGCGCGTTTTCCCGGCCTTGATCAGCGTGCGGCAGACCACCGCGGCGATCCAGGCGTGGGCTGCCTCAGCCACGTGATCGAACACGACGCTCCCGCCGCCTTGAGCCACGAGGGCCAGGCGCTGGGCGAAATCCGGTTGCTCGTTTGCCCGCTGCAACCAGTCCTGAACATCGTCAGTCGTGCGGGGCACGCGGCACTGCTACGGGAGGACGCGGAAGATCCAAGTCAGAAGTTCGGAGGGCGGCGGAAAAAAGCGCGACAGATTGAGTGCCTTGGGCCTTCACGAGGCTGCGGATCTTTGTTAAGCCATCCGCCCATGAGAACCTTCTCCACGCTCGCCGTCGTCGCCTCGTCGGTGCTCTGCATGCAATGCACCCGGCTCGGCCCCGTCGCGGGATCCGACGAAGCCGTGGGAGTCTGGGGCAGCCAGCAACCCATCCAGCGCGGCAGCGGCGGGGCCTACGTGGGCACCGGGCCTTCCTCCGCGGGCGCTCTGATCCGCCAGGTGAATCTGAAGGTGGACTACGTGCCGAAGAATTCCCGCTTCCGCCGCAACTCCCGGCCCC
>JAQGPE010000468.1 GCA_028293225.1 Akkermansiaceae bacterium
GGCCAGCAGCTTGCCCTTCAGCATGGTGCCGTCGCGGAGGGTGCCATCGGTGGCGGTCTCCTTGATGTCGTGCGGCTTGAAGCGGAAAGTGACGGCCGGATCGACCTTGAAGGTGATGGCGGCCTGCTCGGTGAGAAGCTCACCGGCGATGGCCTTTTCGTCCACAGCGACCTTGTCCTGGTAGTCGCGCTCAGGGACACCCTTGTTGGCATCGTTGGCGATCTTCCACTGCTTGCGGAGATTCTCGGTGCGGACGGCGGCGTTGTGGCCGCGGGCCTTGAGGTGAAGCTTGTCGATGTCGTCGATCAGCTTCTGGCTGAGCTCGGTGCCGGCCGGGAAAACCGTCTCCTGCTTGTCGTCGAGCGAGCCCTTCAGCTTCACATCGGCGGCGAGCGTGATCTTGGCCTTCTGCTCGGTGGCGTCGGCGATCATTTCAGCCACCCATGGGCGCTCGGCCCGGACGGTGTTGAAGGTGAGCTCGGTGGTCTCGAAATTGATGACGTTGGCTTCGATCTCGTCGCCATTGCGGTCGTGAACCAGGGGGCCTTCGGCATGCCCGCCGTGTTCCTCAGCACCGTGCTCTTCATGAGCTTCGCCGGCAGGCTTTTCGGTGACCTTGGCCAGGTGACCTTCGACCACGGTGTAGTCCATCAGGCGCAGGGCCTGGTGATGGAACTTCACGTTGTACTCGATCCCCTTCAGCACCATGAAAATGCCGGAGCATGCCACCGTGATGGACATGAAGATCTGGAAGCGGCGCCACTGGCGGAGCTTCAGCGAAGCCCAGGCGAAAACGACCGTCACGGACGAGAAGATCAGCACGAAGGTGTTGATCAGACCCGGGATCACCGGCAGCGAGCGCTCCGGCCACGGATAGTCATGTTCGGCCCCGAGACGCAGGTAAACGTAAGCGGAGAAGAAGCCGCCGAAGAGCATGACTTCCGACGCGAGGAACAGCCAGATGGCGATCTTCGAGTTGAAAAGCCCGGTATCCTTGCGGGGCGTGACGATGTAGGGGATTTCCATGTGGAGAGTGGCAGGTTCTCAACCGCGGGCCGTGAAGCCCGCAGTGGAAATAGGGAGGTCAGTGGGCGGCGGGAGCGGCGGGCGGGGTGGTCGGTTCTGCCGGCTCGCCTTCCGGCAGGGCGCGCTTCGGCTCTTCCCACTGCGGGAGGAAATCGTTCTCACAATCCGGACGGCTGTATTCGTAAGGACCGCGGTAAACCACCGGCTCGGTCAGGAAGTTGCCGTGACCCGGAGGCGTCGGCGTCGCCCACTCCAGCGTGGTGGCGTTGTAAGGATTGTCGCTTTCCACCTTCTTACCGAAGAACTTGGCTCCGAAGAGGTTGAGGATGAAAGGGATCTGGGCGACCGCCATGGCGAAGGCAGCCCAGGACATCAGTTCGTTCATCTCGATGTTGTGACGGACGATGTTGGCGAAGACGTTGGTGCTGTCCTTGGCCATCAGGTAGGCATCGCCACCGTTATACCAGCGGCGGTGGAAGCCGGCCATGCCCTGCACGAGCATCGGGAAGAAGATCAGGTTCATGCAGATCAGGCTCGGCCAGAAGTGCAGGTGGGCCAGGGTGCGGCTCATGTGACGGCCGGTGACCTTCGGATACCAGTGATACACCCCGGCGAAGAGGCCGAAGAGGATCCCCGGAGCCACCACGTAGTGGAAGTGGCCGATGACGTAGTAGGTGTCGTGAAGGTGGAGGTCGGCCAGGTTGAACGCCAGCGGCAGACCGGTCAGACCGCCGATACCGAACATCGGCAGGAAGGCGCAGGCCCAGATCATGCCCGGGGTGAAGCGGATCGAACCGCCCCAGAGGGAGATGAACATGGAGGTCAGCAGGATCACCGACGGAACGGAAATCAGCACCGTGGTGGTCTGGAACCAGGTCGACACGATCGGACCCATGCCGGTCAGATACATGTGGTGGGCCCAGACGATGAAGGACAGGAAGCCGAGGACCAGCACGCCGTAGACCATGGCCTTGTAGCCCCAGAGCGGCTTGCGGGTGTTGACCGGGATGATTTCGGCCACGCAGGCGATGGACGGAAGCAGCAGCACATACACCTCAGGGTGACCCAGGAACCAGAAGAGGTGCTGGAACAGCAGCGGCGAACCGCCACCGGAGATGTCGGCCAGGCCTTCGGACTTGGTGAAAAGGCCGGAGGGCATGAAGAAGGACGAGTGAGCCACCCGGTCCATGAGCTGCATGATGCCGGCGGCTTCCAGCGGAGGGAAGGCGAGCAGAAGCAGGAAGCCGGTGACGAGCATGGCCCAGACGAAGAACGGCATGCGCATCCAGGTCATCCCACGGGCCCGCAGGTTGATGATGGTCGTGATGAAATTGACCGAACCGAGCAGCGAGGAGGAGATCAGGCAGACCAGGCCGATGAGCCACTGGGTCTGGCCGGCCAGCCACTGATTGACAATCTGGCCGTCAGCAAAGCCTGCGAGCGGTGAGTAGTTCGTCCAGCCGGACTTGGCGGCGCCGGACTCCATGAAGAAGGAGCCGCACATGATCAGGCCGCCGAGCAGGTAGAGCCAGTAGCTGGCCATGTTCAGCTTCGGGAAGGCCATGTCGGGCGCGCCGATCTGCAGCGGCGTGACGTAGTTACCGAAAGCGCCGAAGCCGAGCGGCACGATGCCCAGGAACACCATGATGGTGCCGTGCATGGCGCCGAACATGTTGTAGGTCTCCCCGGTCACCTTGCCGTCCTGGAGCCAGCGGGCCTTCCAGGTGTCGGTGAAGAGCCAGCTGAGAATTTCCGGCAGCGGCTTGTGCGGGTAGGCGATGCTCCAGCGCATCACGATCATCAGGAAGAAACCGAAGAGCAGGAAGCCCATGGCGGTCAGACCGTACTGGAGACCGATCATCTTGTGGTCGGTCGAGAACACGTACTTCCGGAGGAACCCGGGGTTGTGGTGGTGGTCGTCGTGGCCGTGACCCGCGTGGTCATCGGTATGTGCAGCGTGCGCGCTCATTCAGGAAAAAAGGGTCGAATTACTTGGCTTCCGCGGGCTCGAGAGTGATCGGATCGACCATCATGGCTGGATCCAGCTTGTCGCCGGGCAGCATCTTGAGGTGGTCGGCATTCAGTTCGTCAGCGGTAACAGCGTTACCGGCCTTCGGACGATTGTGAGAGATTTCCAGGGCGGCGGCGGCCATCTTCGGAGTCACCACGTCACCGACGGCGTTGCCGAAGGAATTGCGGACGTAGCTCATGACGCAGGCCAGGTCTTCCGGGCTCATGCCGGCGCCTTGGGCGGGCATCACGCCGAAGGTCTTGCCGGAGCTGGTCGGGCCGGTCAGACCGTTGAGGATGATCATGGCGAAGCGCTCGGTTTCACCCTCGGCGAACTTGGAGCCGGCCAGCGGCGGGTAGTTGGCGCCATCGCCCTTGCCGTCCGCGCCGTGGCAACCCACGCACTTGGAGAAAATCTTTTCGCCCTTCTTCTTGTAGGCGTCGACCGCGGTCATCGGCGGCAGCTTTTCGTCGCCACCGGCGCCCGGGATCTTGCGGACGTAGTCATCCTGAACGGTCGACCGGTAGTTGAACATGCCGGCGCGGTTGACGGCGGTGCCGGCGGCAAGACCGACGACGACGCAGAGGAGCACGATCCACAGCGAGGTGGGTTCGGCGCCATTCTCCAGGAGTTGCTTCTCGCGGGCAGCGGCGGCGGCCCCGCGGAGGACGCGGTCATGGGCGGCGGTGACATTCACCGACTCCTCAAGGTCTGGCTTGGAAGGATCGATCATCGGAAAGGAAAAGCGGGTCGGGGAATCAAGCGGTTCAGCCTTTCTTGGCGGCGGCAGCGGCGGCTGGCTTGGCCGGAGGCGCGTAATTCATGGAGGCGGGGACGGCTTCGTCGCGCTTCAGGGAAAGCAGGTAGTCGACCAGTTCGTTGGCTTCGGACGTGGGGACGATGGCGTATCCGGCCTCGACGGGAACGTCCAGTGCGTTGCTCGGTTTCTGGCCTTCGATCTTCACCTTGTCGAAAAGGAAGGAGAAGGGCGGGCAGCGGGAATCCTGGCGGTCGAGTTCGTTGCGCGGATTGTAGAGGTGGTTCAGGAACCAGGTGCGCGGATTGCCGCCCTTGGCGTAGGCGGAGACCGCGCGCAGGCCGACGTTCGAAAGGTCAGGGCCGAGGCGGTTGGTCCCGATCTGGGCGAAGCTGGCGAAACGGTAGTCGAAGACGTTCGACTCACGGCGGGTGTCACCGCGTTCCGGATCGAGCTTCATGCCGCCCCAGTCGGCGCGGCCGAGGTCATTGCCGGCGTAGGTCGGACGGATCAGCTGGGTGTGGCAGTTGATGCAACCGTTGGCGGCATAGACCTGCTCGCCGTTGACGATGCGCCCGGCGGATTTCGGGAAGTAGATGCCGGTCTTGTTGTCGGCGATCTCATTGAAGGCCACCGGAGCCGGCGAGCGCAGCAGGAAGAACGGCACGATCAGGATGGCCACCCAGGCAATACCGAAAGTGGCGGTGAGACCGAAGGCGAATTGGCGGAAGGACATGAAGGGAAAAGGTAGGAATGTCGGGGATCCGGGCGGTGGGCGGCTGGCTGTCTCAGTGGGAGTGAGCAGGAGCCGAGCCGGGGCCGGCATTGTCGATATCGCCTTCCGGACCGTGCGTCAGGTCGTGGAGGTCGTCGTGGTGAGCCACCCCGAGCAGGGTCGGGTGGGTGCTGCGGCGGCCCAGGCGGAGCCACATCAGTGCCAGGTGGATGAAGAAGAAGACATTCGAGAAGAGCAGGAAGCACCAGACCACCGTGGTTCCGACCGAGTAAGGGAAGGAGCGGATGGAAGCGCTTTCCCATGGCAGGCTGAATTCTTCCTGGCCCTGGCCCTGCATGAGGCCGCCAAACAGGGTGAAGAGCACCAGGGTCGCCACGCCGTAGGCCGAGAGCATGAAGTGCATCTTGATCAGGCGGGTGGAGAGCCACTCGCGGCAGGTCAGGCGCGGCACGACGAAGTAAATCAGGCCGAAGGCGATGAAGCTGAAGCAGCCGTAGATGGCCAGCAGGTCGAAGCCGTAGTTGGAGAAGGTGAACTGGCTGAGGCGCAGGCCGCCGGGGGTGTTCAGCAGGACGCTGGCCAGACCGAGGATCAGCAGGCCGATGACGCCGGCGACCGTGAAGCGCAGAGTCGGGCTGTTCATCACCGTGTCAGGCGCACCGGCGGCGGTTTTCAGCAGGTTGAAGCCGACCGCGATCGCCGGGATGGCGAACAGGATGGTGGCGGCGGCGCCCACGTAAGGCAGGAAGTTCGGGATCGGCGCACCGGCGAGCTTCTGCATGCCGGCCCACGGGGCGATCACGGCGAGGGACCAGAAACCGAGCATCGACAGCGAGTAGCTGTGGACCGGGCGGCCGCTGACCTTCGGGATCAGGTAGTAGGCGGAACCGATCGCGATCGGAATGAAGAACAGCAGCGTCAGGCCGGAGCGATACCAGGCGTTGATCGCGGCGGCCATCAGCGGGTTGCCGCCGAAGCCGTTCACCAGCACGTGGGCGGTGATGAAGACCCATGGCAGCCAAATCAGGGCGGCCAGCAGGTACCACTGGGAGACGAAGACGTGACCGGCCGGGCGGACCTTGAACTGGACCATCGACCAGATGACGATGGCGAAGTAGGACAGGATCATCGGGACCCAGGCGTTGACCGGCATTTCAATCCAGGGCTTGCAGGTGCTGCCGCCGCCGAGGATGGCGATGACGCCAAGCGAGACCGCCGCGTTCCAGACGTGGCCGGCGGTGAGGATGATCCCGGCGGAGCGGCACTCCTGGCGGGAAAGGCGGGCCATCAGCCAGATCGCGGCGCCGAAGGCAGCCTGGAAGGCCCAGCCGTAGATGAGAGCGTTCGTGTGCGCGGCAAAGACGCGACCGTAGGTCAGCCAGCTGCACCCGGACAGGAAACCGGGGCTGGTCACCTTGATCGAGGAGATGATGCCGAGCAGGATCGAAACGGCCAGCCAGGCAGCGCCGCTGGTGAAGAAGAACATCACCGGGTGACGCAGCGACCGGTCGATCGCGGCACGCAGGACGGCGTCTTGTTCCGGGGTGGTCTGTGGAGTTTCAGCGGACATTGGAAAATCGTGGGCCGAGGTTTCGGAAAAGACTCAGGGCTTGATGAGATCGCCTTCGACGAGGAAGGGTTTACCGACTTCGGTGCGGAGCATCTTGACCTGTTCGGGCAGGACAGCGGAGCCCTTGTTGCCGAAGCTGTTGCGGACGTAAGTGAGGACACCGGCGATCTGCTCGTCGGTCTGATAGGCCAGCGGGGCCATCATCGGGGCCGGCAGCGGCCAGACCTTGCCCTGGACGTGGACATCGCCCTGGAGACCGCGGAGCTGGATGCGGATGAGATTGGAGACCGGGCCCTTGACCCACTCGGAGTTTTCGAGCGGCGGAGCGAGCGGCGAGGCCCCGGAAGCGCCCTTGCCGTCCATGCCGTGGCAGGCGCTGCAGACGACGAACTGGACCTTGCCGATTTCCATCTGGGCCGGATCGATCGGGGCGTCGGCGGCTGGGGTCAGCTTGTCGACCGCGCTGTAGTCGGTGGTGGCGCCACTGGCCTTCTCGGCATCGGTGCGGCGCTTCTGTTCGGCACCGCCGGGAACGACCTGCGTGTCCTGCTTCACCGGAGCGGCCTTGGTTTCGGCCAGGTGCTTGCCGACCAGGGCGAAGACATCGTGGGGCGGGACCTGGACGGTCTTGCCTTCCTCCACCACCTTATAGGCGAAGTTGGCGGCCTGGGCGTCGTCCACCTTCGCGCGCTTTTCGTAGCGGTCCTTGGCGGCGAACTCTTCCAGCAGGTCATTGCTCGGCTTGCCACCGTAGACCAGCCACGCCACGAGGACGATGACTCCGAAGAG
>JAQGPE010000479.1 GCA_028293225.1 Akkermansiaceae bacterium
GGGGCCGGATCTGCTCGCGGATGAAGCCGCCGACCAGGCGCTTCAGGTCGATATCGGCTTCGAAGTAGGTGCGGCGGGCGCCTTCGACATCGATTTCCTTGACCGCGCCCAGATCCTTCAGAGCGCGCAGACCCTGGCTGGCGGAGCCCTTGCTGATGCCGAGGCGGCTGACCAGATCGTCCAGAGCGAGCGGCTCCGGCGAGATGAACAGCAGCCCGTAAAGTTCTCCCAGCGAACGGGGAAGGCCCAGAACGCGGACGCCATCGACGAAGACCTGGACCACCTGCATCTCCAGAGAATCCGGAGGGAGAAGGGGGTCGGGATACTTTTCGGACGGCGGATTGGCCTCAGTCACAACCCCCTGAAAGCACGGCAGGTGCATTTGTTCAAACTTTTTTGAACAGTCGGGCAAAGTTACTGGAGGCCGCCGGAAACGCGAACCGCCTCGTAGAGGGCGATCGCGATGGCGGTGGAAAGGTTCAGGCTGCGGGTGCCGCCTTCCTGCATGGGGATGCGGATGGCCTGGTCGCCAGCCTCCTTCACGATGGCTTCCGGCAAGCCGCGGGTTTCGCAGCCGAAGACGAGGTAGTCGCCATCGCGGTAGGGGGCGTCCCAGTGGGCGCGGGCGGCCTTGGTGCTGAGGTACCAGAAACGCGCGGTGGGATCGGCCTGGGCCTGGAGCTCGGCGAGGTTGGGCCAGATCTGCAGGTCGACGTCCTGCCAGTAGTCGAGGCCGCTGCGTTTCACGTACTTGTCCTCCAGGGAAAAGCCGAGCGGCTTCACCAGGTGCAGCCGGGCGCCGGTGGCCAGGGCCAGACGTCCCGCGGCCCCGGCATTGTGGGGGATTTCCGGGGCGACGAGGACGATGTGGAACACGCGCTGAGCAAAACGCTGTGGATGGGGGAGTTTCAACCGCGAATGGACGCGAATTGACGCGAATGGAAGATGAACGAGCCATGCCCCGGGTGGAGGAAGCCTGCCAACGAGGTCTCATTCGGCGTCTATTCGCGGTTGGAATTCCTTAAAATGCCGTGTGGTTGCATGCCCCGGCGGATTTGCTAGGCTGGCCGCCATGAAAGCTCTGATGGCTCTTTTCGCGTTCGCCGGCTGCGCCTTTGCCGGGGAGATCACGGCGATCCCGTTCAAGACCATCGGGGGCAAGGACGCCTCGCTGGCCGACTACAAAGGCAAGGTGGTGCTGGTGGTGAACACCGCTTCGAAGTGCGGGCTGACACCACAATACGAAGCACTGGAAGCGACGTATAAGAAATATGAGAGCAAGGGCCTGGTGATCATCGGCTTTCCCTGCAACGACTTCGGCGGCCAGGAGCCGGGGACGCTGGAGGAGATCCAGAAGTTCTGCAAAGGCACGTATGATGTGAGCTTTCCGCTGATGGACAAGATCCACGTCAAGGGGCCGGAGCAGCACCCGCTGTATGCGGCGCTGAGCGGCGAGAAGGGCGCTTTCCCCGGCGATGTGAAGTGGAATTTCGGCAAGTTTCTGATCGGCAAGGACGGCAAGCCGCTGGCGCGCTTCGAGCCGCAGCAGAAGCCGGACAGCCCGGAAGTGGTCACCGCGATCGAGGAGGCGCTGAACAAGTGAGCCCGCTGCTGTCGCTACTGCTCGCGGCGGTGTCCTTCGTGGAGGAGCCGCCTGCCGCCAAGACGGAGCCCGTGAAAGCGCAGGAATCGCCGCTGACGTATGCGTGCCATTTCACGACGACGGCGCCACGGATCGACGGCGACCTGTCGGACGACGCGTGGGACAAGGCGCCGTGGAGTTCCGACTTCGTCGACATCCGCGGCGGCTCCGCACCCGCGCCGCGCTATCGGACCCGGATGAAGATGCTCTGGGACGACAAGGCCCTCTACGTTTGCGCCAAGCTGGCCGACCCGCACGTCTGGGGCACGCTGACTGAAAAGAACGCGGTGATTTATCAGGATAACGACTTCGAGATCTTCATCGATCCCGATGGCGACGGCCTGAACTACTACGAGTTCGAAATGAACGCGCTGGGGACCATCTGGGAGCTGACCCTGGACAAGCCCTACTCGAAGGGCGGCCAGCCCACGCTGGGCACCAACCTGCCCGGGCTGAAGAGCGCGGTGAAGGTGCAGGGCACCATCAACGACCCGTCCGACGAGGACCAGGGCTGGACCGTCGAGGTCGCCATCCCGTGGGCCGACATGACCCGCTACCTGGGGAACCTGGTGGTGCCGCTGCACCCGAACGACACCTGGCGGATCAATTTTTCCCGGGTGCAGTGGAAGAGCAAGGTGGAGGACGGCAAGTACGTCCGCCTGCCCGCCCACGGCACCACGATCCCGTGGACCGAGCACCCCGAGGACAACTGGGTCTGGAGTCCGCAGGGCGCGATCAACATGCACATCCCGGAAAAGTGGGGCCGGCTGAAATTCGAGCACTGACGCCCCCCCCGCCAAGGTGGCGCGAGGGAGATGCTCGGAAATCGGAGGGCAATCTGGCCCCGACCGCAGCGAGGAAGCTGCCCGAAGGCAAGACCGAGCGTTGCGGCCGGGTCGTGGAGTTGCGCCTGCGCAGCAAGGCGATTTTCAAGATCACGATTTCTCCGCGGGCAAGGTGGACCATTGACCGACTGCCAAGGGACTACAGCCGCGGGAAAACAGGCTCCGGCTGTTAGAGCGGGTTTTTTTGGGATGGCCGTTGCTGCCCCTCCGCTGAGTTTCCGTGGTTCCGGTCGCAGGTTGGTTTAGCTACGACCGATTTTTCAACTTTACTTAGTGTAATTTATACACCTATCCTCCCGGAAGCTCTTCGCAATGCGTAAACACTCCCATTTCCAAGCCAGCCCCGGAGCGCGAGCCGCATTATCCGGCAAGCAGATGTCGAAGGGCGTGAGCCAGCCCCCAGAACCGGCGTTGAAAACCAATAAAGCAAAGAATTATATGTCCCTTAAAGAAGCAGCAAGGAGGACGTTGGATATCATCGACCGCGGAAGATATGCGAATGACGCCGGTGAAGATGTGGACTTCCTGGCGGATCAGGCGCTGGCTGTCGCAAACACGCTTTTATACACGCCAGACGATGCGGATCGTCTGCTACTTCCTGCCGAAAATCGCTCCGCGTCTTCGGATTTGCGCTTCGAGGTCACCGCCGAAACGACGCAGGCCGCAGCCCGACGGCTGGTACAGGAGGAGGGTTGCCATGATCCGGTGCTTCTGAATTACGCCTCGGCGCGCAATCCCGGCGGTGGCTTTACCAACGGGGCAAAGGCCCAGGAGGAGGACCTTTGCCGCTGTTCCGGCTTGTATCCGTGTCTGCTCACCCAGTCCCAATACTATCAGGCCAACCGCGCCCAGGACTCGCTGTTTTACACGGATCACCTCATTTACTCACCGCGGGTGCCATGGTTCCGTACGAAGAGCCGTGAACTGCTGGATCAGGTCTTTCTGGCCTCAGTGATCACCGCGCCAGCGCCGAATGCAGGCCAGATTTTTCTCCATGAACAAGGAGGCTGGGCGGATATCGAAACCAGCTTGAGGCATCGAGCTGCGCTGGTGCTGGCCATCGCCCGCGAACACAACCACCGGACTCTGCTCCTCGGCGCATGGGGTTGTGGAGTCTTCCGCAACCAGCCTGAGACCGTGGCGCGTGTGTTCCACGACTTGCTACAACATGATCAGTTCGCTGGCTGTTTTGACAGGGTTGTCTTCGCAGTTTATGACCGCAGCAAGGATCAAGGAACTTTCAAAGCATTCCGGAACGAGTTCCTAAACGTGAGCTGCTGAAATTCGAGCACTGAAACGGTGTTCCAGCTTCTCCTCCCCGCTACGCTTGCAAGCGAAGCGAAGCGCGCGAGGGTGTGGCGTTCGCCTCATCCCACCCGCTGACTTTTTTTATCCCATTCCCATGTTCGGTAATCTCAAGGACAGCCTGGCCTCCACCGCCGCGAAGAAGCTGCTGGAAGGCAAGATCGAGCGATACGGACGGATCGTGGAACTGCGCCTGCGCAGCAAAGCCAAGATGATCTACCTGGAAGTGATGTTAACCGGCGAGGCTTCGCCGGTGTGCGTCGACATCGGCAAGTATCGCGTCACCGCCGGCGGGCCGGATGGGAAATATTTGCTAATCATCGAGGAAGTCACCGCCTCCCGCGAGTGGCTTCAGATGGCGCTGCGAGATTTCCTGGTCGGTCAGCCGATCCCGGTGCCAGGAATGGCGCTGATTGCGCTGGGAGGTGTGGATGGGGATGCGGGCGCTTGAGCTTACTCAGAAACCGGCACGGCGGCGCTGGCGGTGAGAAACAGGAAAAACGCCAGCGAGGAGGGATCAGGAAAATGGTTGAGCGCCGTGCCCACGGCCGCACCGGAAGAGTCGATGCAGAGAAAGCCCAACGGGAA
>JAQGPE010000518.1 GCA_028293225.1 Akkermansiaceae bacterium
GGCCGCCCTCTACGGTCACAGCGCGGTCATTGTCATCGACCTGGAGCACCGTATCCTGGCCGTAAACGCCCGCCTGTCGCAGCTCTCCGGTTACTCTTCGGCGGAAATGGTCGGCCAGGCGTTCGTGCCCATCGCCTCGCCCGGCAACCCTTCCGACCTCATGCCCGCGCTGTGGTCGCAGGTGGAGCGGGGCGAGGTCTGGAATGGCAACTTCTGCCAGAAAGCCAGGGACGGCCGTCTGATCTGGGTCAATGCCACCATCTTCCCGTTCCTGGACGAATGGGGCAGGCCGGTCGAGTTCGTCGTGATCGAGACCGACATCACCGAACTGGTCCAGGCCCGCGAGGACGCGGAAGAAGCGGTCCGCGCCAAGAGCCAGTTCCTGGCCATGATGAGCCACGAAATCCGCACGCCTCTCAACGGAGTCATCGGCTTCGCCCAGCTCCTTTCCGACACGCCCCTGGATGAAGGCCAGCGCGACTACGCCCGCACCGTGCTCACCTCGGGCGAATCGCTGCTGGTCATCATTAACGACATCCTCGACTTCTCGAGACTCGAAGCCGGTGGCACCGAACTCGACCACCGCCCGGTCGCCCTGCGGCTGCTGATCGAAGACGTTCTCGATCTGCTCGCTCCACAGGCACGGGCCAAGGGGCTGGAACTGGTCTACGAAATCGAGCCCGGCGTGCCCGAGGGCGTCCTCGCCGATGGCCCGCGCCTCCGCCAGATCCTGCTGAATCTCGCGGGCAATGCGGTCAAGTTCACCGCCACCGGTCACGTCCAGATTACCGTCCGCGCGAACCCGGGCGGAACCCTGGCCTTCCACATTCGCGACACCGGCATCGGTATCCCCCTCGAAAGACAGCACCGTCTTTTCAAGGCCTTCTCCCAGGTGCAGGTGTCGGATTCCCGCAACTACGGCGGCACCGGCCTCGGCCTGGCCATCTCCCAGCGTCTGGTGAACCTGATGGGCGGCCAGATCGCGGTGGTCAGTTCAGAGGGACAGGGCAGCGACTTCCATTTCAGCCTGCCGCTCGAAGCGGCGGATGCCAGCGACCAGACGGCCTCCCGAGCGGTTGCGAGCCCGGGTGAAATCGATCAGGCCCTCCGCGGCCGCCGCATTCTTGTGGTCGACGATCTGCCGGCCAATCAGCACCTGCTGGAGCGCATCTTCGCTCAGTACGGCGCGGAAATGATCGCCGCCTTCTCCGCTGAGGAGGCGCTCGTCGCCCTGGATGGCGGCCGCTTCGACTTGGCGGTCCTCGACTACCTCATGCCGGGTGAAAACGGCATCGCCCTGGCCCGGCAGATCCGCCAGCGGCCGGATGGACACGATCTGCCGCTGGTGCTGGTTGCTTCCGCTCAGCCGGAGCGAGACGAGAACCCACAGGCATTTTTCGACACCGTCCTGCTCAAGCCGATCCGCACCCAGCCTTTCGCGGCGGCTGTGGCCCGCACCCTGCTGAAAGGCCGGACCTTGACCCCAACGCCGGTGGTAGCATCGGCGGCCGGGTCGCTGAAGGATTTTGCGGCCGTCCATCCGCTCCGGATCGCGGTGGTGGATGACAACGCCGTGAACCTGAAGTTCATGGCTGCCATGCTCCGCTCCTTCGGCTACCCGCTGTCCTCCTTCAGCGACGCCACCACCGCTCTCGAAACGCTGAGCCGCGAACCCTACGACCTCATCCTCATGGATGTCCAGATGCCCGGCATGGACGGCCACGAGGCCACCCGGCGGATTCGCTCCGGAGCCGTGGGCGAACTCAATCGCCGTACCTGTGTGATCGCACTCACCGCCAGCGCGATGGCCGAAGAACGCGCCGCCTGCCTGGCCGCCGGCATGGACGATTTCATTTCCAAACCGGTCTCCCGGGCCGGACTGCTGGAGAAGCTCTCCGCCACCAGTGACCGGGCCAGCTTCAGCAAAGGCAGCGACTGAACGCAGAGGCAGGATCAAACACCCTGGAACGACCGCATCGAGATGCTGCCATTCTGGAAGCTCTCATGCGTGAACCGGATCGCCTCTTTCTCTCCCAAGGCTCCCAGCGCATAGATCATCGGCAGGTAGTGGTCATTCGTAGGCACTGCCATCTTCGCCACCGTTCCGAGTTCCCGGTAGTTCTGCAACGCCGTGTAGTCGCCGGCCTCCAGCTTGACCTTCGTCCACGCATCGAACTCCTGGGCCCAGTCCGGCACCCACGGGTCGTTTTCCTCCCACGAGATCTGCCGTAGATTGTGCACGATGTTGCCGCTGCCGAGGATCATCACACCCTTATTCCGCAGGCGCCGCAGCTGTTTCCCCAGCTCGAAATGGTAAGCCGGTGGCTTGTAGTAGTCGATCGACATCTGGAACACCGGCACGTCGGCGAGCGGCCACATGAAGCGCAGGATGCTCCACGCCCCGTGGTCCAAGCCCATCTCGTGATCCTCGTGAATCGCGATCGACTGCACTTCAGCGATCACCTCGCGCGCCACCAGCGGAGCCCCTTTTGCCGGATACTTCACCCGGTAGAGATCTTCGGGAAATCCGCCGAAATCGTAGATCACCGGCGGTCCCGGATTCACCGCCACCTTGGTATCGCCGCGCGTCAGCCAGTGCGCGGAAATCACCAGCACCGCCCGCGGCTTGCCCACCTGCTCACCGAGTTCTGTTAGAGAACGGGTGAAGGCATTGTCCCTGACGATGTTCATGGGGCTGCCGTGCCCGATGAATACCACCGGTTGAGGCCCGGCGGGCTTCCGTTCGGAGATCATGCGCTCCAGGGCGTTCAGATTCATGGCTGCAGACTCCCATATCCCAAACCACAGGGGAAATGCCCCCTCGTTGGCCTCAGTCTGCGTCCCCGGCATGCTGCCCCTAAAATGCCCGGTCCGTTAAGCCAGGCCGGATTGCTTCCCTTCGACCGGCGCAGC
>JAQGPE010000533.1 GCA_028293225.1 Akkermansiaceae bacterium
TCTGCGAAAGCGGCGACTTCTTCTGCCAGAACCGCGACCTCCCCGACTTCCAGCCCGGCGAGACGATCGCCCTGATGAGCGCCGGCGCCTACGGCTTCACCATGGCCTCGAACTACAACTCCCGCCCGCTGCCTGCGGAAATCCTGGTCGACGGCTTCGATGCCCCGGTGGTGCGCACGCGCCAGACCCTCGACGACCTCATCGCCGGGGAAGCCTGATCGCCGCTGCGGGGAAAGCCCTGTCTCTCAAGCGCCCTGCTTCTCTTCGCCCGTCCGGCGGAGGATCGCAGGGCGCCGTTTTACTCCCTATTCCTCGCCCGCGTAGTAGTCGACCTCCTGCATCACGAAGCTCTTGCGCTGCGGCTTCACGGACCACTTGTTCGAGTCCGGATAAGTGATCACGTCCGCCGGCGGGTTGTCGGCGATGACATAGTAAACCAGGTCAACGCTGCCGGTGTTCCGCAGCTGGTGAGCCTCTCCGGGGGGAAAGATAAAGGAGTCACCCGCGCCGACCGGCGTCACGGCCTCGTCGGCCCGCACCTCGCCGGTGCCGCTGAGGATCACGAAGAACTCCCACTGCGCGGCGTGGGCGTGATACGGGCAGTTGCTCAGGCCCGGCGGAATCCGGGCCAGTTCCACCTCGAAGGGATGGCCGCCCTGCGCAACGTCCGCATCGCGCGGCGCACCCAGCGCCTCCGAAAGATGACGGCGGAAGACCTGGAAACGCCCGCCCGGCGAGCGCACCTCCACCCAGTCGATGTCTGATTCCCTGGCAATTTTCATGATGGAGTCCTGGATGAGCCTTTCCTCTGCACGGTGCAATGTAAAGTCGGCGCGGCGGCTACCTCCGGCACCTCAGAGCGGAAAGCGATAGATCCGCGTGTCCCGCGGCTCACCTGCGACGTCGAACTTTTCCGCCACCAGCACGCCCTCCAGCACAAAGCCGATCCTCTCGGCCAAACGCCAGCTGCGCTCGTTGCGCGCATCGGTGGTCAGGAAAATCCGGCGTGGTTGCAGATTCTCCCGGGCGAAATCCACCACGCCACGCACCGCTTCACTAAGCAGTCCCCGTCCACATGATTTACGCCGTCCCCAGTAGCCGATCTCGAAGCGCCGGAAATCCCAGTCAATGTCGTGCAGACCGCCTCCGCCGACCAACTCGCCGGTCTCCTTCAGGAAAAAGAACATCATCACATCCTCGCGCAGCAGATAGCGGGTGTAGGCGCGGCGGCAGACGGCTTCGGAATGCTCCAGGGACGGAGCCTCCTGGGTCCAGGCCAGCCAGGGCCTCAGATGCTCCAGTGACTCGACGATCGCCTCATTGAACGCAGGACCATCACCCGGCTTGGCCACGCGGATCAGAATCCGGGCGGTTTCAAAGGACTCGGGTAAATCGAGGAGAATGGGCTTCACGGGGGGGGAAGGGAAACGATCCGCGGAGTGATGATGGAATCGGCACGCCGTGGCAAGACCGCTTCCCTCCCCTGCCTTTTGTCACTCCACCTCCAATTCGCGTGGCGCGGCTTGGTTGTCGAATTTTACCCGCAGCAGTTTCTCCGCGGCGTCATACTCAAAGCTCTGGATTTCCTGCCCTGCGAGTCTCACCGCCTGCGGCGCTTTCTCGCAGGCAAACAGCACGATCGCCTGGGTGTCGCCCACGCCTTCCACGGTCCAGGTCGGCACCGCTGCCCCCTCCTTCTTCAGAGCCTTGCAGCCGGACGCCAGCACCCGGGGGCCCTCGCCTTTCACGCGATCCAGATCCATCAGGAAGACGCGGCTGCCGGGCTTCAGTTCGAAACTGCGCTGCACCTTCAACTCCGAGTCGAAAAGATTCACCAGCCGCCCCGTGAGAGTCTTGATCTCCTTGCTGGAGGTCTCATCCATCCCGGCGCCGATCCAGTAGGGGCCGCGACGCAGCGCCAGGTAGTTGGTTTCCTTCCAGGTGCCGCCGGTGCGCTCCACCGCCTGCTGGATCAGCGCGGCATACGCGCCTTCCTGTTCGGCGTTCAGCGCAATCTTCACCGGGTTGACCTTCACCCACACGACACTGCCCGAGCCAACTTTCACGAGAGCGGGCTTGCCTTCGTCCGCCTTGAAATCGTCATCCTTCACGCCGAGCGCGGCGAATAGATGCTGCCGTGGCAGGGTCTCGTTCTTCCCCTCGTCATTCCACCACTCCTTAACCTTGTTGAAAGGATCGGAGTCGTCGTCCACCACCACCAGCGCACCACCCTTTTTCACCCAGTCGGCGAGGGGCGCGTGCACCTCCGCGGTCATCGGCTTCTGACCCTGATACGAGAGAACCAGTACTTTCTGGTTGTCCAGGAACCCGGGCAGCGTCGCGTTTTCCAGCTGTACCGGGGCCATCGGCAGGCCGCGCTTCACCATCGGCATCGACAGACCGTAGAACTGCGCCATGTGCGGATCGCTCGGCGTCGGCTGCTCGCGCTGGAACATCATCGAGTCGCTCACCAGCACGCCCACCCCGGGGGTGCCGGCGTCCCACTGGAAGTCCGGCTGCTTCAGGTCGTTCAGCGCGTTCATCACCACCTGCAGCTCCGTGGCATAGGCAGGCGGGATCGACTGGCGCTCCTCCGGTTTGACGTTGCGCGGATACTTGCCGCCGAAGATCCGCTCCGGCCACGGCGCGACCTCATAGCTGGCGACGTCCGGCTGGAGGAGCGAGGCAGTCAGGGTCGACTCCCAGTTGGTCTTGTAGTCGGTCCAGTCATGCTGCGGATTGTCCTCCACCGGATCATTCAGGTACCAGACGCTGCGCCCGGTGGCGCGGACCAGATTCTGCATGGCTCCGTATTCCAGGAAAGCCGTCTCGAAAGTCCGCTCCTTCAGCTGGCCCAGGAAATGATTCGGCGTCCGCGAGGTGCCGGTCCAAACCTGCGCGATGTAGCCGTCGCAGCCGTCGATCTTCGCCAGGCTCGACTGCGGGCTGACGATGCACCAGTGCGCATAGTTGATCAGGCTGTGCGTCGCCACATAGCAGCGAACCTTCTTCCCGGTCTTCGCATTGAAATTGTGCACGTAGGCGAACACCTGTTGCAACGCCCTACGATAGAGATAGTATTTCAACTTCGACGACTTCCACTGCCCGTCCACACTCAGGTGCGGCGGCTGCCAGTCCTCCTTGTAGAAATCCTTCCACTCCCGCTTGAAGCCTTCCGAATATCCCGCCCGCGCCCAGAACTCAGGCTCTTCCAGGTGGATCGCCTCCGCCCCGGCATCCAGCGCCCGCTGCACGCCAACGCAGAGGAAATCCCCGTAGTTCGCCGCCGGACACATGTACCAGACATCCCCGCCGTGCCCGATCTTCTTGCCGTTCTTGTCGGTCTGGACGTTGTCCTGGTGATCGACCCCGTCGAAGCGGCCATAGAGGTAATCCTGATACTGTCCCCACGCCACTCCG
>JAQGPE010000539.1 GCA_028293225.1 Akkermansiaceae bacterium
CTCCAAGAAATACCCGCAGGGCGACCAGTGGTTGGAGGCGATCATCAAGGAGCACGTCAAAATGGGCATCCCGACCCTGATCGACAGCTTTCCCGATACTCTGCCGACCAACTACCCGCTGCGGGACATGGCCATCTACTACGGTTGGTATGACTGGAACGTCAGCGGCCCTTTCCTCAATCCGAACTTCCGTTTCAAGAAAGGCGCGATCGCTGTCCATCTCCACTCCTTCAGCGCCGCGCAGATCCGCAATCCGCAGATCAACTGGGTCGCCCCCCTGCTCGACCGCGGCGCCGCGGCGACCCTCGGCAATGTCTACGAGCCCTACCTTGAGATGACCCATCATTTCGATATTTTCCAGGATCGTCTGCTGAAAGGCTACACGCTGGTCGAAGCAGCCTACATGGCCGTCCCGGTTCTTTCCTGGCAGAACCTGGTGCTGGGAGACCCGCTCTACCGGCCCTTTCTGCATCTCGACGGCAGCGGGGAGAAAGCCGATGGCGACCGGGAATACCGCGCTTTCCGGCTGGCGACGGATCGCTGGTCAGCCGACCCCGCCAAGCTGGAGTCGATGCTCCACGAAGCCGCGGACAAACTGCACAGTGGCGTGGTGGCGGAGTCGATCGGCCTGAGCGACGTCGCCCAGGGTCTGGTGGGACTCGCGCCGGTGGAATTCCAGCGGGCCAAGTCTCTCTACACCGCGCCAGCCGATAAACTGAGAATGGACCTGCATCTGATTTCCCTGAAGCGCAACTCGGACGACGCCAAAGTGCGGGAGGAAGCCATCCCGATGCTCAAGCAGGCCAAGGAGAACTACAAAACCATCCCGGAATCCGCCGCCGCCGCCGCGTGGCTGAACATCGTCGATCCTCCTGCGCCTCCTCCCGCCAAGGCGAAATGAAAGCCTACAGCGAACTGATCCACGGGGTTTGGGACAGCGGCAGATCCGTCGCGGAAAATCCCCCGCCGGCGCTGCCTTCCGAGCTCGAACTGCAGGCGCTGTGGTTTGCCGGCGCCTTCGTCCGGGATTTCAGCGACACCGAAGGTCGCCCGGTCCACATCGTCCAGTTCGGCGAGTGGAACCGCACCGCCGGTCCGGATTTCCTGCGTACCGCCGTGAGCATCGACGGCGAGACGCACGAAGGCGCGCTGGAACTGGATCTGCGCCCGTCGGACTGGGAGGCCCACGGCCACGGCAGCGACCCGGCCTTTGCGCAGACCGTCCTGCATGTCGTCTTCGTCGATCCCGGGGTGAAGTCCTTCACCCGCACCTGCGAGCACCGCCAGGTGCCGTGCGTCATCGTGCCTGCTTTCCGCGTCGAGGAAGCTCTCCAGTATCCGCGGCGTCTCACCGCCATCGCCCGGCCGGGCCGCTGCGTGCGCCCTCTGGCGGGAATGCCGGAGGAGGACGTTCGCCATCTGTTAGAGGAAGCCGCGGAGCATCGTTCCGCGACCAAAGCCGCCCGCCTGATGCGGACCGCCGATGCCCATGGCAAGGACTCCGCCCTCTGGCAGGCGGTCGCTGAAACGCTCGGCTACCCGGCCAACGCCCTCGCCATGAAATTGCTGGCCCAGCGCGTTTCCCTGCAGGCGCTCAAGGAAGCGCCGGGCAGCACGGAGGCCCTGCTCTTTGGCGCCGCGGGTTTCCTCGCCCCGGATCTGCACGAGAAAGCGCCGCCCAATACCCAGGAGCATCTGCGCACCCTGTGGGACACCTGGTGGAAACTGCGCGGTCATCGTGAATCCGCCCACTCGCTGCCGTGGAAAAGCGGCGGCCAGCGGCCGGCAAACCACCCGCACCGCCGGGTCGCAGCCCTGGCGGCTCTCGCCCGCGACTGGCCGAAATTCCGGCGACTGGCCCTTGCCCGGCCGTTCTCCGCGCGCACGCTGATCGACTACCTCAGCGAGCTGTCCGATCCCTTCTGGACCCATCGCTACACGCTCTCCTCCGCCGTCTCCGCGCAGCCGGTCGCCCTGTTCGGCAAGGCCCAGGCCACCGAGTTGTTAGCAAACCACCTGTTCCCCTGGGCCATTCACGATGGCGAGAAGTCGCCGCCCTATTTCCAGCTCGCCGCCGGCGCCCGGAACGAAAAAGTCCGCCGCTGCGCGATCCGCCTTTTCGGCAGCGAGGAGGACGCCGCGCCGTGGCTGAAAAAAGCCGCCCACCACCAGGCGCTGCTCCAGATCTACCGTGACTTCTGCCTGGAAGATGCCACTGACTGCGCCGACTGTCCCTTTCCCGAACAGCTCGCCCAGTGGCGCGCTCAGCACAATCCCCCGACATGACGTCCACTGAAGCCCTCGTCGCGCTCAATCTGCTGCCAAAAATCGGCCCCGTTCGCACCCGGCGCCTGATGGAACGTTTCGGCTCGGCCGAGGCAGTTCTGGCAGCGAGCAAGGACGCCCTGCTGCGGGTGGATGGCATCGGCGAGGAAACGGCCCTGATCCTGAGCCGCTGGCAAGACCACGCCGACCCGGTGCAAGAGCTGGCCGAAGTGGCGACCCGCGGCTTGAGCCTTATGTTTCCGGATGATCCGGCCTTCCCGCCCGCCCTGCGCGAAGCTTACGACTCGCCGATCCTGCTCTATGTCTGGGGCAAGGTCGAACCGGTCGACCGTCACGCGATCGGCATTGTCGGCACCCGCCGCGCCTCGATCTACGGCGCCAACGCCACCAAGAAGCTCTCCTACCAACTGGCGAGCTCGGGCTTCACGATCGTCTCCGGTCTGGCCCGCGGGATCGATACCTCCGCCCACGAGGCCGCTCTCGCCGCTCCCGGCGGCCGCACCATCGCGGTGATCGGCTCCGGCCTGGCCAAGCTTTTCCCGGCGGAGAACATCGGGCTGGCGGAAAAGATCGCCGCCGGCCGTGGCGCGGTGGTCAGCGAGTTTCCGCTGAACACGCCGCCGGATCGCCAGACCTTCCCGCAGCGCAACCGCATCGTGGCGGCCTGGTCGCGCGCCCTGCTGGTGACCGAGTGCCCGCCGCGCTCCGGCTCTTTAATTACCGCCAACCTCGCGGTGGAGTATGGACGGCCGGTTTACGCCGTTCCGGGGCCGATCGACAAGACCACCTCGGCGGGTTGCAACCAGCTCATCCGCGATGGCGCGACGCTGGTGACGGATGCCGGGGAAATCCTCGACGACATCGGCGGCCTGCCCTTCGCCAGCCGCACCCGGGTCGTCCAAGAAGAGGACCCGACCCTGCCCGATCTGCCCGCGGATGAGGGAACGGTATTTTCCGCACTGGGTGGAAACGAATGCGGCATCGACCAGTTGATCGAGACCACCGGCCTGCCTGCTCCGGTCGTCACCGCCACCCTGATGAAGCTGGAAATCAGGAAGTTGGTCCGCGCTTTACCGGGCTTCCGCTACACCCGCCGCTGAGCCGGTTTCTGGTGAACATTTTGTTCACGGCGGTGTTCAAGAATGCACCCGGGGCAGGAAATCCCCTTGCCAAGTCGGCGCCCCCACGTCTAGTCCCTCCCCCCGGACCTTCCACGAATTCATGGGAAAAACCCTTATTATTGCCGAAAAGCCCAGCGTCATGACCGACCTCAGCCGCTCTCTGGCCAAGGTTTTCGGCAAGTTCGAGAAGGAGGGCAAAGCACGCGACACGTGGTTCGAAAACGACCAGGCGGTCATCACCTCCGCCGTCGGCCACCTGGTCGAGCTGCGCATGCCCACCGGTCCGAACGGCAAGAAACTGCCATGGAATTTCGAGGTTCTGCCTGCGATTCCGGAGCAGTTCGAGCTCGACCCGATCGCCGATTCCGAGGCCCGCCTGAAGCACGTGCTGAAGATGGCCAAGCGCAAGGACGTCGATAAAATCGTCAATGCCTGCGACGCCGGCCGCGAGGGCGAACTGATCTTCCGCTACATCATGGACATCGGCGGAATCCACAAGCCCGTCCAGCGGCTGTGGATGCAGTCGATGACCAACCAGGCCATCCTCGATGCCTGGGAGCGCCTGCGTTCCGACGAGGAAATGCGGCCGCTGGCCGATGCCGCCAAGTGCCGTTCCGAGTCCGACTGGCTGGTCGGCCTGAACGCCACCCGCGCCCTGACCTGCTTCCGCTCCCGCCACGGCGGCTTCAATATCACCGCCGCCGGCCGCGTCCAGACCCCGACGCTGGCGATTCTCGCCACCCGCGAGGCGGAGATCCAGGCTTTCAAGTCCACGCCTTACTTCGAAGTCCACGCCGACTTCGGCGTCAGCGCCGGCCAGTACCTCGGCAAGTGGATCGACGAAGCCTGGAAGAAGAACGAAGCCAATCCACACGGCCGTCCGGAGCGCATCTGGGAACAGCCCAAGGCCGACGAGATCGCCGCCCGCTGTGAAGGCCAGACCGGCATCGTCACGGAAGAGAAGAGAGCCGCCTCGACCATCCCGCCGCAGCTTTACGACCTCACCACCCTGCAGCGTGAAGCCCCCTTCTCCGCCAAGGGCACCCTGCAGATCGCGCAGGCGCTTTACGAAAAGCACAAGATGATCACCTACCCTCGAACGGATTCCCGCTACCTGCCGGAAGACTACGAGGCCACGGTGAAGGAAACGCTTCGCGAAATCGCCAGCTCGGACCTGGACGTCGCCCGCTACGCCAAGGCGGTGCTCAGCGGCTCCAGCGAAGGCGGCCCGCGCTTCACCAAGTCGAAGCGGGTCTTCGATTCGAAGAAGGTCTCCGACCACTTCGCCATCATCCCGACCGGCAAGATCGCCAAGCTCTCCGACACGGAAGCCAAGCTTTACGACATGATCGTGAAGCGCTTCATCGCCGTCTTCTATCCGGCCGCGGAATACGAGCAGACCACCCGCCTGACCCGCATTTCGCACGCCTCGATCACGGATACTTTCCGCACCGATGGCCGCGTGCTGGTGAAGCCCGGCTACCTGGAAGTCTACGGCCGCCGTCCCGGTGTCGCCTCCGGCAAGGATGAACTCACGGGCGTCACTCCCGGCGAAAAGGCTTCGGTCGAGCACATCGAGGTCAAGCACGAGAACACCAAGCCCCCGGCCCGCATGACCGAGTCGACGCTGCTTTCCGCCATGGAAGGCGCCGGCAAGCTGGTCGACGACGAAGCCCTGCGCGAAGCGATGGCTGAGCGCGGCCTCGGCACTCCTGCCACCCGCGCCGCGATCATCGAAGGCCTGCTCGGCCAGAAATACATCGTCCGCGACGGCCGTGACCTCCACGTCACCCCGAACGGCATGCGCCTGGTCCAGCTCCTCAATGACATGGACGTCCCGGGCCTGACCTCTCCCGGCCTGACCGGCGAGTGGGAATACAAGCTCCGCCAGATGGAACAGGGCCAGCTCGGCCGTCCCGAGTTCATGCACGAAATTCAGGACTTCACCCGCGACATCGTTGCCAAGGCCAAGAACCTGGCCGCGGAAATGAAGAACCGCGACTTCCCGGATCTGAAGGCTCCGTGTCCGAAGTGCGGCGCTCCCGTGCTGAAGCAGACCGACGCCACCTACGAGTGCCGTGAGCTCGACTGCGGCTTCCGCGCCAAGAAATACATTGCCGGCCGCCTGCTTTCCGAAGACGAGGCCCGCGAACTTTTCACCAAGCGCTTCGTCGGCCCGCTGGAAGGCTTCAAATCGAAGTTCAACAAACTCTTCGACGCCGCTCTGGAGCTCGACGACAAGCTCAAGGTCAACTTCGTGTTCGATCGCGACGAAGCCGATGGCGCCGCCGAACTGACCGACGACCAGATCATCGGCACGGCGGCTCTCAAGGACGGCCGCACGGTGAACGTCTACGCCACCGAGAAGGCTTTCCTGGTCCCCGACCTGAAAACCAAGAAGGACCCTGAAGGCCTGCGCCTCGGCCGCGCCATCCTCCAGCAGGAGATCGCCCCCGATCAGGCCATGAAGCTCCTCACCGAGGGCAAGACCGACCTGCTCAAGGGCTTTATCTCGAAGAAGACCAAGCGTCCCTTCAGCGCCCGGCTCGCGCTTTCCCCGGAAGGCGAAATCAAGTTCGAGTTCGAGGAACGCGCTCCGCGCCCGGCCAAGAAGCAGGCTTCCTGATCCGGGCCGGCAAATCCATCGCCCCCTCCCTGCGCGGCCCCTCCCACCGGAGGGGCTTTCGCTTGTACCAGGGGCTCCGCGAGGGGGTAAAAACCGCCATGCCGAATTTGGTTATGATAACCTAACCATTTTCAGATGGAAATCTCAACTCGTCAAATTCCGGCAAAAACAATTCACACATCTTAATCAAATCCCTTCAAATCCCTGGTTTTTAGGCAATTTCAAACGGAACTTTCCCGCATTTTGAAAAACCGGGATTTTGCGAATC
>JAQGPE010000603.1 GCA_028293225.1 Akkermansiaceae bacterium
CGGGCCGAGTTCTGGAGCTTGATGCCCCAGATGGAGACCGAGGCAGAGGCGGCGGTCATGCGCAGGCGGAACTTGGCGGTCGTGACCGGAGTGAAGTCGGCGCGCAGGGACTCGCCGATCGTAGTGCCGGTGTAAAAGATCTGCCAGGCGGTCCCATCCCAGGCTTCCAGGACGAAGCCCTGGCAACGGCCGGCGCCGCCTTCGAGGTATTCGTTGATGATGACCCGGTCGAACGTGACCGGGGTTTCGAAGTCGGCTTCGAGAGTGGCGGTCGCCGCGCCTTCGTTGGTGCTGCCCCAACGGCTGTTCGGATCATTGTCGAAGGCATACTTGGCCTGCCAGCGATCGGTGCCATCCTGCCAGATCGAGTTGGTGCTGGTGGCGACCGCCTCGTAGGCGAGGTTGGCGGGGATCGGGCGGCCGGGCTCCAGGCCGAGGCGCTGGGCCAGGCTTTTCAAGGCCGTGACGTTGCTGGCCAGCAGGTGGCCGCCGCGGTCGGGCGGGCAGTTGAAGACGAGGATGTTGTCCTGTGCCGTGGCCGTATTGAAATAGCGTTCCAGATCGCCGAGCGGCTTCGATCCGGTATCGGACGGGTGGTAGAACCACTGGTCCGTCGGGGCCAGGGTCACGGTGCCTTCAAAGGGCATGTAGTAGCTCTGCGCGCCGCGGGAAAAGACCTTCGGATCCGGGAAGGCGGGCATCTGTGGGTCGACCGTGCGGAAGTCGCAGGGAAAATAGCGGATCGGGTCGCCCTGCTTTTGGACGGCGGCGTCGATGTCGCCCGCTCCCAGGCCGGTGCCCGGGGTGCCGATGGCGCGATTGATGGTGACCAGGCATTCCGGCTGGAGGGACTTGATGTGGTCGTAGACCTCCGGGATGTACCAGTTTTCCGCCGGGCGGTCCCAGGCGCCGTCGAACCAGATTTCGCAGACCGGGCCGTAGTGGGTCAGCAGCTCGGTGAGCTGGTGCTTCATGTACTCGATGTAGACGTGCGGATCGGCGTCCTTGTAGGCGGCTTCGTGGCGGTCCCAGAGCGAGTAGTAGACGGCGAATTTCAGGCCGTGGCGGGCGCAGGCATCGGAGACCAGCTTCACGACATCGGCGGGCTTTGGCGATGAGGCGACGTCGTAGGTGGTGTAGGCGCTGTCCCACAGGCAGAAGCCGTCGTGGTGTTTGGTGGTGAGGATGAGGTAGTTCATCCCGGCGGCCTTGGCGGCGAGCACCCAGCTGTCGGCATCGACGGCGGTTGGATTGAAGGACGACGCGGGCAGCGTGCCGTCGCTCCATTCCATATCGTTGAAGGTATTGATGCTGAAGTGGCAGAACATCCCGTACTTGCGGTTGATCTGCGCGACCTGGACCGGGGTCGGCGTCGTGGCCGGGTCGGGCTCGGTGTAGGCGGAAAGGGCCAGCGTCGCCTCATTGCTGGGCACAGTGCCGAGGGTATTGGTGGCCGTGACGTGATAGTTGCCGAGGTCGGCGGAGGAGACGTCCGGAATGTCCAGCGTCGCGGTGGTGGCGCCCGGGATCAGCGTGGTGCCATGATACCACTGGTAAGCGGGAGCGGGCGAGCCGGTGGCGGAAGCGGTGAAACGGCCGGTCTGGCCCTGCTGAACGGTGCAGGCGGCGGGCTGGGCCAGGAAGCGCGGCGCGTTCGCCTGGGGATTCGAGAACCAGCCGAGGGCGGCCGGCTGAAAGGTTCCGGCGGCGAAGGTAAAGACCTGCACCTCATCGATGGAGCCCTTGAAGAAAGCGCCGGCCCCGGAATTGACGGCGAGGTGCATCATGGTGCCGTCGATGGGCGTATCGGTAGCGGTATTTCCCAAGGCAGTGCCATCGACGTAGAAGGTGGTCACTCCATTGTCCCGGACCAGCGCGAGGTGGACCCATTCCGACGTGGAGCTAGGCGCGTAGGTGCCGCCGACATAGGTGCGGCTGGCCAGTGCTGCGCGAAAGCCGGTGGCCCCGTCGTAGATCAATTGCAGGCCGCCGTTGTTGCCGCCGGTGCTGAAAATGGTGCGTCCGCCTTGGGTGAGATCGCCGGTTTTGACCCAGGCCTGGATGCCGACGTTGTCTTCCGGCGCATTGTAGAGCGTGTCGTAGAAGCCCTGGTTGCTACCGGAAAAAACGTAGCAGGCGGTGGAGCCCGGGGCGGGGCTGGCGGTGGAAATCACCACGCTGCCGCCGCCGAGATCGGCCGAGAAATGATGGCCATGGCCGCTGCTGTCGAACGGACGGTTGTTGGTTTGGGGGGAGTCCTCGCCCAGGTGGTAGCTGGCTTGGATGTCCAGAGCGCTGGCTTGTTGAGCGAGCGACAAGAGGAGGAGGAGATACGGGCGTTTCATGGAGTTTTGGGGGCGAAACGCGGACGCGAATCGCAGGTAACAAACTCGAAACGTATCAGGGAATCGATTCCTTAGTCGATGTCCAAGGAAGCGGTGTTCTGTGTCTTTTTCGGAATGCCTGGGCCTACTGGCCTTCCGCCGGGTCTTCCGGTTCAGCGGCCTTCTTCCGGGCAAGCTGAATCAAGGTGGCGTCATTGGCATCCTCGGCATCGAGCTGGAAGCGCAGGACCTCGCGGAGGTGGTCCTTGAACTCCCCGTCGGCGTTGGGCAGCAGAGCCGCCGCGGCAGCCACTTTAACCTGGTCGGTGCGATTGTAGAGGTCGTCGAGCAGGGCCTCGCCCAGTTCGCCGTTCCAGAGGCCGGGAGTGCTCAAAGCGGGCAGGAATTCCTATTTCAGCTGCTGGTCCTCAGTGAGGTTCAGGGCATTGGCCAGGGCATCGGTCCGGACCGCTTCGGAATGGCGGGTGTCCGAAGCCATTTGCCAGAGCCGGCGGG
>JAQGPE010000647.1 GCA_028293225.1 Akkermansiaceae bacterium
AAGTTCTACGCCTCGTCCCGCGGCGCGGGCCGCATGCGTGGAACTGGCATCGTCGCCAACGACGCTCAGCGCATCGCCACTTGGGATAACGGTGTGATGTATTGCGAGGGCAAGGAGGTGAAGATCACCAATTGCATCCCGAACAACATCGCGACCAACAAGACGGCCATCCTCTACGGCGATCCGAGCTCGGTCTATGTCGGCATGTGGGGCGGCCTTGAGCTTGCCACCGACCTCGCCACCAAGGCGGCGACCGGCGGCAAGGTGATCCGCGTCTTCCAGGACGTCGACTTTCAGATTCCGCAGCCCGCCCACTGGTCGGCGATCCAGGATCTCACTCCGTAACTTTCCTGGATGGGTTGGGGTGGGGTCGCGAAAGCGGCCCTGCCTGCCCCGTCTCAACCTCAAATCTGATCTAATACCATGGCCCGAAAACACACCGTCTACGCGACCCGTCAAACCCGCTACCTTGGCGAACGCGCCATGCCCGGCGACGAATTCATCGTCGATGAATCCGAGATGGCCGGCCTCATTTCGAGCGGCCGCTTCTCCGAAACGGAGGACGACATCCCGGAAGAAGAGCTTGCCGCTGCCGAAGAGCAGAAGGCCGCCGCTGAGTCCGCCAAGTCAAAGAAAACCGAGCCTGCCAAGTGAAGCTTGTCGAGCCATCCTCCGTGCTCCTGGAAACGGGAGAGGAGTGCGCCTTCTTAGCGGAGGATGGCTCAGCCTCGGCCTCGACGACCGGCCTTCTGGAGAACGCCATCTCTGAACGCGAAACCGGCGAAACCTCCCGCGAAGCCGCGCGCTGGGAGTTGACCTGCCCGACATCCGCCGTCGCGGCTTTTGGTGAAGACGACCTCGTTACCGTCGGCACCGTTCCATTCCGCATTCTCGACACCATGGCGAAGGACTCCTCCTTCACCGTTTTTCTTCTCATCTCCGACCCTTGAAGTCATGCCCGCTCTCCGCATTGAAATCCGCGACGCGCTGATCGCGATCGTCGCCGCCGCTGCCCCTGAATACGCCGGCCATATTGTTCCGTCCAAGCTCGACAAGGTCGAGAAGGGCGTCGCCGCCAGCGTCTACCTCGCAGGCGGCAGCAACGAACCGAGCGCTATGCGCGGCGTTCGCACCCGTGAGCAGCTCACCACCGTCTCCCTATTCAGCGAGGCTCCCGCCGGTGACGTGGAGAAGAAGCTCTCCGAGCAACTCAACGACCTGGAAAAGGCCGTTGAGGTAGCCCGTCTCGCAGGCGACTTCGGCAGCGTCACCAGCATCTACCTCTCCGCCTTCAAGGTGGATCAGGACCCGAACAGTAAGGGGAAGCGCGGCGAACTTCACGCCGTCTTCACCGCCACCTTCACCGAATCACTCAGCTAATTTTATGGCAGCAGGAACCACCATTTCCGGACAGGACGGCGTCATCAAGCTTGGCGGCGCCTCTGAGGTGCCGATGCTCACCGACTGGGCTTTCGACGCGAAGAGCGACATTAAGACGCTCGACACCCGCGTGATGAAGAGCAACGCGGACGGCGGCAGCGCGGCCGCCGGCGGCTTCGACAAGAAGACGCTCGGCTCCCGCGGCGCTTCGTTCAACTTCACCCACCAGTGGCAGGAGAACGACGCAGCCGGCGCGATGGCGCTCATCCGCACGACCGCCGTTGGTAGCATGCTCACCTTTGAGCTCTACCCGAACAACACCACCAGCGGCAAACGCAAGCTCGCTGGCTCCGCCTACATTTCCGCCGTCGGGGACTCGGCCACCGTCGATGGCGTCGTGACTCAGAAGGTCAGCTGCGAAGTCGATGGAGCCTGGACCGACACCGCTCTCGCCTAATTCCTCAGCCCACCCATCCATGAATAACCCGCTCGACTACTTGTCTTCCCACTTCGACGCCCTCCTCCCGACCCCGGTCGAGATCGATGGGCTGCCGTTCAAGCTACAGTTTGATCCGCTCAACGCGGAGCAGACGATCGCCTTCGTTCGTGCCAGTCAGGCTAAGACGGCTGCGGAGCAAACCACCGGCTTTGCACAAATCCTGGTCAATGTGGTGAAACTGGAAGACGGCAGCCCAGCTTTCCCACTGGTGAAGGGGGGCTCAAATCCAGTTGAAGTTCTGACCAAGCGCACCGATCCGACGATCTTCGCCCGCATGGTCAAATTCCTGACCGACCGGACCAATGCGGAGGAGGTGGCCGATCTCGAAAAAAAGTCCGCGGAGCCGGAGCCACCTGGCTCCTCTGCTTCTACTTCGTCGCCGAAAGAACTGGCAGCAGCCTCCTCACCGTGAGGGCGAAGCCGTGGCACGAGTTCGTTTCCTGGCTCCATTATCACGGCTTCTTTGAAGTCCTCAAGCGCAGGAAGTAATTCAAGGCCCCGGCTGACACCCCGGGCCTTCTTGCGTCGGTGTGCCGCGACAGGTCGGGCATGGCCAAGCGCACCGCCGAATTCATCCTCTCCGCCAAAAATGAGACGACCTCGACTTTCGCCAAAGTAACCGGCGACGTCTCAAAGTTGGGCGGAGCCTTCGGCGCGCTCGGCAAGATCATCGGCCCGGCCCTTGGTGCGCTGGGTGTAGGGCTTTCGGTCAAAGGCGTGGCGGATATGATCCAGCACGCGAACGATCTCACCGATTCAATGCGTGACACGTCCCAGCGGTTGGGCATTGGCATCGCGGATTTGCAGGTCTTCCAGCTCGCGGCGGGAAACGCAGGCATCGAGACCGAGCAGCTCACCGGCTTGATCGGCAAGCTCAACAAGACCACGGGCGAGATCAAACTCAACCAGTCCTCCAAGGAGGTCGTGGCCGCTTTCCAACGCATCGGGATTTCGGTGCAGGACGTGAAGAAAAGCACGCCAGCCGATCTCTTCGCGAAGGTGATCGAAGATCTCGGTAAAATCCAGGACCCCGCCGTTCGCGCCACCACAGCAATGCAGATTTTCGGCAAGCAGGGCGCGACGGCATTGACCCTAGTCAACGACGGTGCCGAAGGCCTGCAGGTCGCGCGCGACGCGATTGAGGGAACCGGGCTCGCCCTGAGCGAAGTGGATGGCACCAACGTCGATGCGGCGAACGACGCCCTCGGCACTCTTTCCACGCTAGCCACCGCGGCCAAGCAGAAGCTCGGAGCGGATCTCGCACCGGCAATCTCCTACGTCGCGAACATGCTGCTGGACGCTGGGAAAAATGGCCACGACTTCGGCAAGGACATTTCCGACGGCCTCGACTGGGCGGTGGGTGCTGTCGATCGCTTTGCCTCCGGAGCGAAGGTCGGGATCAATTCGGTGAAGCTCGTCTTCCATCTTCTGGAATCGACGATTCAGGCTCTGGCCTCTGTAGTCCTCGGTTTCGGGGCCGACTCGATCGACGTGCTCGGGACCAAAATTCCTCACTCTCTGAACGACATGATTCAGAGCGCTGCCTCCGGCCTCACTTCCCTGAAGCAGGGGTTTCACGATGCGGGCATCGCCATCGGAAACGCGGTTACCAGCGCAATGAATCTGGCTGGAGAGAAAACCAGTGCCTTTTTCAACACTGCCATCGGGCAGATCAACGACCTGATCGCCAAGTCCAACGAGTTCGCGCATACCAACTTTTCAGTCATTCCCACCATCAATTGGAAGGGGGCAGATCTCACACCCCCGTCCAAGGTTGATCCCATCAAGATCGACTTCCAGGTGCCGACGGCGGGAGAGGAAACCAAGGCATATTTCCGTGACCTTTCGACGCTCTACGACAACGCCTCGGATGCGACCATGGAGCTTGCCCGGGATGATGCGGAAGCTCTTAAAGAAGCGTGGGGCGACCTCGTTTCCACCGATGGCGGCGACGTTGCTCAGGCGTGGGACAAGATCAAGGATTCGGCCACCGGAGCGGCGAAGGCCATCGGCGGGGGAAGCGAGGACTACAGCGGCGGCTCCGGAGTCCCCGCAGCGACGAAGAAAGCCGGGAAGGCCATCAAGGATCTCGGCGGCATCGCCGTGAACACCTTCAGCCTGATTGAAGAGTATGGGCAAACCTTCACCGGCTCGCTGGAGAAATCGATCGAGGAGTTCACCAAAACCGGCAAGATCAACTTTCGGGGCTTTGCCGCGGAGATCCTGCAGGAGATCGCGGCCATCACATTGAAGGCGGCGATCCTGGGCGACCTGCTGGGCAATTCGAAGTACGGCGGCAGCGGCAGCATTCTTGGCATGGGTGGATCGAGCACGTGGGGGCAGACCATTTCCGGCTGGCTCTCTGGCTTCAGCGGCGCGCCTAAAGCGACCATCGTCCCGGAGAGTTACGACGGCGGAGGCTTCACCGGCTTTGGTTCCCGCTCCGGCGGTATCGACGGCAAGGGTGGCTTCCCCGCGATCCTGCACCCGAATGAGAGCGTCGTTGACCACGCCCGCGGCCAGTCGCTCAGCGGAGGCAACTCCATCGTGCATCAAACCGTGATCATTCGCGAGACCATGCCTGCGGGGCAGGCCCGCGCGATACAGGCAGCCGCCGTCAACGCCTCCGTGAGCAGGATTCGCGACATCAACGAGCGCGGCGGCAAGCGGCGCAAGAGCGTCCTTGGCCGCTGATGCCGCGATAGGGGAGGCGTGATCTTCGAAGGCATCCAGAACTTCCCCGCCGGCATCGGCCAGACCGATGTAACTCTCCGCGCCGTCAACGTGATTGGCGTCCAGGAATCGCCGTATTCCCTGATCCGCGAGACGCAGCTATTTCCCGGCGCCCGCTGGGAGCTCGAAATCGCTCTGATTCCCTCGGAGCGGAAGGACGCTCAGCGGATCGAGGCATTCCTCCTTTCCCTTCGCGGTCGCGCGGGCCGCTTCCGTCTGGGTGATCCTTATCGGTCCATGCCGCTAGGCACGGCGCTCGGTTCGCCCATCGTCACCGAAGCGCTCGCCGGGTCCGAAGTGATCACCTCGCGTGGCTGGACCCCCAGTCGCGCCGGGCTGCTGCTGGCCGGTGACTTTATCGAGATCGACCAGCATCTTCATATGACCCTCGCGGATGTGAATTCCGACGCCACCGGGGCGGCCTCCCTCTCTGTCTGGCCGGCGCTTCGCGAGCAGTCCTTCGAATACACGCCGATCGTCACCCGCAATGCCCGCGGTCTGTTCGCGCTCGATGCCAACTCCATCGAATTCACCCGCAATGTCGATGGCTACAACACGGCCATGATCAAGGCGGTTGAAGTCATCGAGCCGCGGCAACGCCTCAACGCGAAGACCGTCGCGCTCTTCGGCGACTCGATCACGAACTTCGCCACCTCATACAGCAATACCATCGTCATTGCGGACGGCGGCGGCAACGGTCTGAACTACCAGATCCGGGCGAGCGTTGCAAATCCCCACCTGGTCTCGATCGAGCACGTCAACGCCGGAGCCAGCCAAACTCTCCTGGTCACGTGGGCGGCGAACAAGCTCACGGTCCGTCTCGCCACCAACGGGGCGGGCGCAGTCACCTCAACCATTCAGGACGTCGCCACCGCCGTGATCGCCACGGCCGGGGACAAGTTCATCGTCCTCAATCTCTTCGGCCCGACGACGACGCTGGCCGTTGTCTCCGCTCAGAAGTGGGCCTTCGATTTCAGCTACAACGCTCCGAATTCGCCTTGGGTCTGGGCTCAGGCATTCATGCGCGGGCGCTTCGACTTCGCTCGCCGCCGTATCCAGTACAATTCGCAGTATTACTCTTCGACGGAAGGGGATTGGGATTGGGGCTACCCGGGCTGGACGGCTCAGGACCTCATCCTCAACCCGGGTCCCATGGGCGACGTCCTCGGATCGGTCGCAGACCTCATCGTCGGCAATGCCGGGGCCAACGATCTCCTTCTAGGCGCGACCGCCCCCCAGATTCGTGACCGCGTCGTTGCAGAGTGGGACAGGCTCGACGCCGCAGGCCGGAGCTACATTTGGACTGAAGTCCCGCCTTCTGGAGACGCAGGGCGGACGGCGACGGCGACCGCGGCCAACGCGCTCCTGCGGCCAATTGCGGGCGCACGCGGCATCCGCCTGCTGAGATGGAAGGAGTCGTTTTATGCCGGCGGCTCGGTCCCCGCCGTCTACATGCCCGACGGCACCCACCCTTCGGACCTGATGTGCTACGAGCAAGGGCTTGCCTGGGCGGAAGATCTCGACGCCTACATCCAGCCGAGCGAGCCGGACTATTCGCACGCCTATGACCCCGCCTGGATCACCGCGAATCCGACCATGCTCGGCGACGCGGCAGGCCTCGCAAGCGGCTGGCTCAATCATTCGCCTGGCCTCGTCACGCCGTCGAAAACGGGCGATGGAACTCAACAGCTGGTCTTCACCCAGTCGGCTGGCTCCTACGCCGGCGGGCAGGTTGCCTCTCCGACCGCGACGACCGGGTTTGCTCCGGGGGATGTCATCGAGGGCGTCTTCCTGGTCAAAGTGCATACCGAGGGTCTGGACATGAAGGCGCTGGAAACGAGCCTCTATTTCGCTGGCGTCTCCATGAGCCCTTCGACCTCCGCAATGAAGGCGGAGTCCTATGACCCGTACCGCTGGCAAGGCACCTACAAGCCCGGCCTTTACCTGCTCCGCACTCCTCCTTGCCGGGTTCCGCACGGGGCGACCGGAGTCTCCAATGCGATCTCAGGCTTCGGAAACGGGACCGTCGAAATCATCGTCGCCGGCGTCCGCCGGTCGACTCAGCCGATCTGAGGCCAGACCCGCGATCGGCAGCGCATGGCCATCAGCTATCCACGCATCACCTACGGAATCACCGCG
The DNA here is from genome assembly GCA_028293225.1 of Akkermansiaceae bacterium. Taxonomy (GTDB): domain Bacteria; phylum Verrucomicrobiota; class Verrucomicrobiia; order Verrucomicrobiales; family Akkermansiaceae; genus Haloferula. The sequence continues at coordinate 6,752 of JAQGPE010000647.1, forward strand.
AAGGGGATTCCTTCCCGCACCGCCGCCGCCGGCGAGGTGCAGCTCGGAACGATCAACACCCTTGACGTCGCTACCGCCGCCAACGTCCTCTATTCCCTCACGATCACGGGGATCACAAATGCCGCCGCCCCGGTGCTGAACATCAACAGCGGCACTGTGACGGAGAATGGCACCACCTCGACGGACGAGAGCGTCACCTTCGAGGGGAAGGCCGTCGCGCTGACCGGCAACGTCCGCGCCGTGCTGGTCGAGCGGATCGACAACGGCTTCACGCGGGTAATCACCGTGACGGGGGCTTCCGGGAATGTCTGGAAGATCCCGGGATCCGGCTTCGCCCTGGTCGGCAATGGAAATGCCGTCGTCGCCGGCGTGGCCGATGCGACGCTCACCCTGGCCATGCCGGACGCCTCGGAGCCCGGCAGCGTCCGCATCACCGTGCTCGGCTACTGATGGGCCTCATGTCTCCAGAGGCGAAAGCCGTGCTCGCGGCGGGAAATATCCCGCTGGCGTTCTTTGCCGAGCTGTCATTCCGCAGCGGTGTCGAGCGCTATTGGACCGGAACCACGCCGATCCGCTGGGACGGCCAGACCTGGCTCGGCGTGGGCAATCTGGGTGCGGCAAGCGCGATGGATAGCAGCGAGGATTTCCGGGCCAACGGGATCACGCTGCAGCTCATCGGCCTGCCGAGCAACAGCTTCACGGATTTCGACGCTCTCACCGCTTCCGATTACAAGGGCTGCCGCGCCCGCCTCGTGACGGCGATCATGACTCCGGATTTCCGGTCGGTCGTGCACCCGATCCCGCGCTTCTACTTCATCGACACGCTCGACTACGAGCTCGACCCGGAACTCGGCGCCGTCATCTCCGTTGCGCTGGAGGTCGAGACCCGCCGGGCCAGCCGCGCCCGGGTCCGCCGCTACACCCCACAGGACCAGGAAGCCGAGTTCCCCGGCGACAAGGCCTTTGAGTTCGTCCCCTACATCAACTCCGGTGTCGATGTGAAGTGGGGGACCTTTGGCTCCTTTTTCCCACCCTCATGAAACCTCTTCACGATTTCCTTCAAAGCTGGGACCGGCCCTTCGTGCGTGGGGTCTCCGACTGCTGCGCGTTTACCGCGGCTTGGCTGGCTGCCTCCACGGGCCGCGCGGTCGACTGTCCCTATCTTGGCTCCCATCTTTCCGACTCGGAGGCCTCGGACATCCTCCGCACGCCCGGCGGCCTACGGACGATCGCCGGTCACTTTCTCACGGCGCACGGCTGCTTCGAGCGCGATGGCGAGCCGCAGGATGGCGACGTCGTCATTGCCACCCGCATGCAGGGCTTTCATTCCACGCTTCTCGGAATCTGGAGCGCCGGCCGACTGGTGACCGTGGCCAGGGAGGGCTTGCGGATCGTCGCGGCCAAGGAGCTTTCAAACCTCGTGAGCTATGGGCATTGAAACCAGTATCGGGGCGACGATCATCGCCGGGACTTCGATTGCGGGGACGACGGCCGGCACCCTTGCCGCACTCGCGATTAACATCGCGATCTCGGCGGCTCTCTCGGCGGCAGCCTCCGCGATTGCGACCAAGGTCGCCGGCGACGGCCCATCGAAAGCCACCCGCACCGGCAACATCAAGCAGCCGCTCACCCCGCACGAATGGGTCTATGGCTCCGTTCGCAAGGGTGGCGCGGTGTTCTACGTCAACGGCTCCGGCGGCTCGAACTGGGTTCTCCACATGTGCATTGCCTTCGCGGCCCATGAGATCGAGTCCTTCGATGAAATCTACATCAACGGCGAGCTGTGCGGCCTCGATCTGATCAAGCCGTCCGACTACGCCAGCGTACTTTCGGCGGAGGGGCCATTCGCGCGCTGGCCGAATCTCGATGACAGCTATCAGGTGTATGTCCCTGCGAAGGGGTTCAAGCGCCGGGCGCTGGTGGCCTTCCAGTTCCGCGAGGGCACGGAAGATCAGGTGCCGGTGCCGTTTCAGGTGTTTGAATGCTCCAACTGGACCGCCGCCCACCAGGCGAAAAGCCGCGCCTACCTCTACGCCCGCTTGCTCTACGAGGAAACCGGCAAGGCCTGGCCGTCTTTCATCCCGGCTTTCACGGCCCGGGTGAAGGGCAAGCGCCTTTACGATCCTCGCAACGGTTTGACGGTGTGGTCGGACAACACCGCACTGATCGCCGCGGACATCCTGGAAAATCTCATGTTCGTTCCACGCTCGCGGATTGATGCCACGGCGCTGATCGAGGCCGCGAACGTCTGTGACGAGACCGTCCCGCTGAAGGGCGGGGGAAGCGAGAAGCGCTATCGAGGCTCCGGATACCTGGTGATCGAGGGCGAGCCGGAAGACTGGGTCGAGCCGGTGTGCAAGGCGATGGCCGGGGCGGTCATCGAGCATCACGGCGTCTACTACATTCACGCAGGGACCTGGCGCGCCCCGACGCTTTCGATTTCCGACGCGGATGTCATGGGAGTGATTCGGGTGCGGACTGCCACCAGCGACAAAGACCGGGCTAACGTCTGCCGAGGCATGTTCGCGGGCGTCGACAGCTACGACCAGCCGACCGACTTCCCGCAGGTTTCCGACCCGGAAGGGATCGCGGAGGACGGCTTTGAGCAGTCGATGGAGGTCAACCTCGAATGGGTGCCGAGCCACACGCAGGCGCAACGCATCGCCAAAATCCTTCTGCTGACCCAGCGCGCCGGCCGCACGGTGGAGATCGGCACCACGCTCTTGAAGGGACTCGACGTAAAGCCGTGGGACACGGTCTCACTGTCGCTCCGCTCTTTCGGGATCACCGGCACTTTCCGCGTCGTCGATCACCATGTCGAAATCGAGGGCGGCGCGCTGCAGCCGACGCTCACCCTGCAGGAGAGTTCCCCGGCGATCTACGCTTGGGACGCCGAGACAGAGCAGCAGGGTCTCAAGGTCGATGCCTCGATGATTCCTGGTACCGACATCGAGCCGGACAATCTGGCTTTCACGACGGCCATTGCCATTTCAGCCGGCACATTCAACCCGGCCACGATCACGGCGGTCTGGGACGATCCCGGCAACACGTCTTTCGCTGCGATCGAGGTCGAGGCGATCCTGCACTTTCAATACCGCATCGGGGCTGGCACCTGGACCGACGCGGTTACCGAAACCAAGGGCGAAGCCGCTCCCGGAGCGGAGACGCTGGCGCTCGCCATCACGGACGAATCTTTCGGCGCGGCGGCCTACAGCTTCCAGGGCCACCAGGTCGAGCGAGTCCGAATCCGAACCCGCATCAATCCGTTTTCATGGTCGGACTGGGTCGTCGTCGATGGCGACCTTCAGGCCCCGACGGCGATCAGCAAGGCGGTTACGAACTACACCACCCGAATCTACCATCAGCCCGCTCTGGTCAAGATGGCGTGGGGCGCTCCGACCAACGGCACGCCGGCCAGCTACGAAGTCGAGGTGACGCTGACTTACGACTGGAAGCAGGGAGCTAATCCCTACATCACCACCACCTACACGGAGCGGAAAACCCTCAAGGCCCGGTCGCTCAATCTCCAGCTCTGGGACAAGAGCAAACCGAACGGCAGCACTCAGTTCCAGAATCACGTGCTCAACCAGGCGCGAGTGCGGGCGATCAGCACTGACGGGACCGTTAGTAGCTGGACCGTGCTTTGAGGCTATTTTAACGGGGCTCCCGATCGGACATTTCTCGGCATGTCTTGGGAGCGCGTGTGTGCAGAGATCGAGTCGCAGCCAAAGCTTTCGCCCGCAGAGGAGCAGGCGCTTCGTGCTGCCCATCTCGACGGCGACGAGCGGGCAAAGCCAAAGCTCATCAGTTGCACTCTTCGCTATGCCCTCGGCACTGCCCGCGGGCTTGCGAAGGAAAGCGGGCGCTGGGAACCGGGGGACCTTCTCGGCGAAGCCGTGCAGGCAATGGCCGCCGCGGTCGATCGCTGGGACGGGCGGGGGAGTTTTGCCGGCTATGCTCAAGCGCGGATTCGCGGCTCGATGCAGGATTTCCTCCGCCGCCGGGCGAACGTGATGCGTGCTCCCTCTGGCAGTGACAGCGTGCTTTCGCTCGACGCCCCGGAAGGCGAGAACGGTCGCACGCTCCTGGATTCTCAAGTTGCTCCGGAGGCGGCGGCGGCTTGCTCCTTTGGTCTCAGCGCCCGCGAGGTCCGCGTGATGAATGCGACCATTCTCCGGCAGCCACGGCCCGCCACGGCAGGCGAAGCGGCGGCGGAACTCGGCCTCAACGAGAGGACCGTTTCGAAGATCCTGCGGAGCGCTTTGCGCAAAAGCCCCGCGACATGCAGGGAGTGAAGAAACTTCAATTCCTGGCCTTCGCCGCCCTCCTGGTTCTCCCCCTCGCCGCCTCGGCTGCAGTCCT
>JAQGPE010000701.1 GCA_028293225.1 Akkermansiaceae bacterium
CACTATCCGTATGGCTGCGTGGAGCAGACCACCTCGTCGATGATGCCATGGCTGGCCGCCGAGCGGCTGCGCGGCGTGGTGCCGGCCTTCGCGAAGAAGAGCCCGGCGGAGGTGAAGAAGGCGCTGCAGGCCGGCGTGAACCGCTTGCTCAGCATGCAGACCACCGATGGCGGCTTCGCCTACTGGCCGGGCCAGACGGTCTCGCTGCCGTGGGCCTCGCCGTATGCCGGTCTCGGCCTGCTGCTGGCCTCGAAGCAGGGCGCGGAAGTGCCTGAGGCGGCCATCGCCGCGCTTTGCGATAACCTGGAGCGCGGGCTGCGTGGTCTCGGCACGACCAAAGACGCCTACGAGTTGGAAATCGCCACCCGGGCGATCTGGATCCTGGCGATCGCCGACCGGCATCCGGATGCCTACATTAACACGTTGAAGGTCCGCCTCGCGGAACTCAATCCACGTGCCCGCTGCATGCTGGCGCTGGCGGCCAAGCAGGCCAATACCCTGCCCGACGCCGCGGTGCTGCTGCGCGACAAGACTCCGTTCAAGGAGAAGGACAACACGTGGATGCGCTGGGAAGCGGACCTGCCACTGTCGCTGCTGGCCTGGTCGACCATCGAGCCGAAGGCCAAGGAAACCGATGCCGCGATGGCGGCGCTGATCCAGGATCGCGATCCCTACGGCAGCTGGCGTACCACCTGGGTCAATGCCTGGTCGTTGCTGGGTCTGGGCGCGTATGCCGAGCATGAGGACAGCCGCACCCCGGCCCACCTGACGCTGGCCTCGCAGGATGGCAAGGAGCAGCTGACCGTCGGCGGCGAAGAGTCGGCCGCGGCGCACTCCTACACCCTGACGCCGGCGCTGAACCTGAATGTGACCAGCGACCAGCCGGCCTTTGTGCGGGTGAAGCTGGCCTCCAAGCCCGACCTGCTGCCGAGCAAGCCGGTGGCGAAGAACGGCCTGGAGATCACCCGTTTCTACGAGCGGGTCAATCCGGACGGCACCTCGACGCCGCTCGACGCGCCGAAGAAGGGCGACCTGATCCGGGTGACGCTGAAAATCGAGCAGCCGCGCGACTACAGCCGCTACGTGGTGGTGGAGGATTATCTGCCCTCCATTTTCGAAGCCGTGAACAACGACTTCGCCAGCCAAGCGGCCCATCCGAACGCGGGCGGCACCAGCGAGAAAAGCTGGACCGTCTCGCACAGTGAGATCCGTGCCGATCGCGTCATGTTCTTCTATGACGACAGGTACCGCGGCAGCCAGAGCCTGACCGATCTGGCGCGCTGCACCATGGAGGGCAAGGCCACGGCGCCGCCCGCCAAGGTGGAGTCGATGTACGACCCGGATAGTATCGCTCTGTCCGCTTCGCGCTCGTTCTGACCCTTGTATCGCCGCGGCTCTCCTTCCCGGGGAGCCGCGGCTTTCTCTTTTCCTGTGAAAATTTTCTCTGCCAGACGGCTGAAGCTGATCCCGCGGCTTGCTCTCGGCGCGCTGGCGGCATGGCTGATCGTCTGGTATCTGCTGCCGTTCTGCTTTCCGCTGCCCGCGGGGCTCAAGGCCTCCGCCAGCTCATCGCCCGTGCTGCTCGACCGCCACGGCAATCCCATCCACCACCTGGTGCTGGAGGATTCCACCCGCAGTTCTCCCGTCGCCCTCGGCGACATCCCGCCGGATCTGGTCGAATGCACTCTGGCCGCGGAGGACAAGCGCTTCCCCAGCCACGGCGGCGTCGATCTGCTGGCCACCCTGCGCGCCGGCAAGGATGCCGCGCTGCACGGCCGCACGGTCTCGGGCGCCTCAACCATCACCCAGCAGGTGATCAAGCTCAGCTCGCCGCCCGCGAAGCGCAATCTGCTGACCAAGCTGCGCGAAGCCTTCACCGCCCGGCATCTGGAGATGTCCTGGAGCAAGCCGCAGATCCTGTCCGCCTACTTCGACCGCCTGAACTACGGCAATCACCGGATCGGCCCGGCCGAGGCCGCGCGCTTCTATTTTCAAAAACCGCTCGGTGATCTGTCTTCCGGGGAGTGCGCCCTGCTGGCCGGACTGCCGCAGGCTCCGTCACGGCTCAACCCGCTCAAGCATCCCGAGCGCGCCCTCGCCCGCCGCGAGTTCGTGCTGACCCGTCTCGCTGAGGACCAGGGGCCGGATGACCGGATCGTGTCCGCCCGCAGCGAGCCGCTGCGGCTGCGTCCGCTCCATGAACGCGAGGCCGCGCCGTGGCTGCCTGCCATGATGGCGCGCGGCCCGGTGCGGACCACGCTCGACCTGCCGCTGCAGCAGGACGTCGAAAAGATCGTCCGCGAGGAACTCGACAAGCTGAAGGGCTCCAACCTGCGCCACGCCGCGGTGGTGGTGATCGACAATCCCACCGGCCAGATCCTGGCGCTGGTCAGCTCCGGGAACTGGCAGGATCCGAAGGGCGGACAGATCAATGGGGCGCTGACGCCGCGCTCGCCGGGCTCCGCGCTGAAGCCTTTCACCTGGCTGCTGGCATTTGAAAAGGGAGGGCTGCAGCCGGGGTCGATCGTGGCGGATATTCCGACGAAATTCCGCACCGTCCAGGGGCTCGATATGCCGCAGAACTATGACCGCGCTTTCCGCGGCCCGGTGACGGTTCGCCAGGCGCTGGCCTGCTCGCTGAACGTTCCGGCGATGCGTGCGCTGAATGATCTGGGCGGGCCGCAGCCGCTCCAGGAACTGTTGCTTTCGCTGGGGATGGAAACCATCGGCGCCGACTCACGACCGTATGGGCTCGGCCTGACGCTCGGCAACGCGCCGGTGCGGCTGCTCGATCTGGCGAATGCCTACGCCACCCTGGCGCGCGGCGGCATCCAGTTGCCGGGCACGTTGACGCTTCCGGCAGATGATGCCCCGCCGCCTGAGGGCGAGCGCCGCTTTTCCGCGCTGCATTCGTATCTCATCGCCGACATCCTCTCCGACCCGGAGGCGCGTGCGCCGTCGTTTTATCGGGGCGGGCCGCTGGAGCTGCCGTTCCGCTGCGCGGCGAAAACCGGCACATCGTCGGATTTCCGCGACAACTGGTGCCTCGGCTTCACCGCCGATTTCACGGTCGGCGTCTGGGCCGGGAATTTCGACAACTCGCCGATGAAAGGACTGTCCGGGGTGGCGGGGGCGGGGCCGATTTTCCATCGCACCATATTGCGGGTGAACCGCGACCGGACTCCGGCGTGGCTTGCCACTCCGCCGGGGCTGGTTCAGGTGGCGCTCGATCCCCTGACGGGAAAGCGGCTGCCTGAGGGCCCGCTTTCGCTGGTTCCCGCTGACCGGGTGCCGCCGCTGCTCAGCGCCGAGGACCGCGATCCTGATGGCCATGTCCGGCTCGACGCCCGCTATGCGGAGTGGCTGACCTCATCCTACAACCGCCGCCGCTCCGAGTTCGTTCTGGCCGAGGACAAACCGGTGAACGAAAGCCTGCTGATTCTGGCTCCCCGGGATGGGGCCGTTTACCTGCTCGACCCGGAGCTGCCGAACGGCGGGCTGCTGCGGCTTGCCTCCAATCTGCCGACGGAAACGCAGTGGTCC
>JAQGPE010000705.1 GCA_028293225.1 Akkermansiaceae bacterium
TGATGCGACTGCCAATGCCAGCTACGATGAGGTTCGTATCTGGGCCGGGCTATTGCCGGAAGCCATCCGTGATGCCTACCAGGTCCAGGGTCCGGGAGTGCCGGCGATCGCCGACACCGACGGTGACAAGATGCCCGACGCTTGGGAGAAGGCCCAGTTCAACAACGTCCTCACCCAGAAGGCGACGGATGACTATGACGGCGACGGCTTCAACAATATCCACGAAATGGCGGCGGGCACCGCTGCGAACGACGTGTCCATCACGCCGCTCGATACCGATGGCGACGGCCTCGCGGACGCGTGGGAATACACCTACTTCGACAACCTCGATCAGGATGGCGACGGCGACTCGGACAACGATCTGTCTGTGAATCGGGATGAGTTCGCGGCCGGCAGCAACCCGACCAGCCGCACCTCCTTCCCGGATACCGAGCCGAACACCCCACCAGGCAGCCCGGCCGGCGACGGCATCTCGGACGGATGGGAACTCGCCAACTTCGGCAACCTGACCCAGGCCACCGCAACGTCGGACACCGACCGCGACGGCTTCACCGACAAGGCGGAGTTTCTGGCGAACACCAACCCGAACGATCCCCTCGACCCGGGCAGCCCGACCGGCGATGGCGACAACGACGGCATGGACGACCGCTGGGAGGCCGACAACTTCCCAAGCGCGCTGAACCTTTCCACCAGCCCGACGGCTGATGCGGACGGTGACGGTTTCAACAACCTGGCCGAGTACATCGCCGGGTCGGATCCGAACAACGCCGCCTCCAAGCCTTCGGATGTGAATGGCGACGGCATCACCGACATTTCGCTGAACCTCGACTTCAAGGCGACGGGCACCAGCGGCATCACCGACGCGACCGGCAAGGTCATCGGCCTGCAGCGTCTTCCGGGCTCCGGCACGGATGCGACGTATCTGCCGAACGATCCGAACCTGACCCTGGACACCACCGGCCTCGGCACGCTGGCGATCAAGTCGGGCACGGCGGACGTCAACAATCAGATCGGGATGGCCCAGTTCGAGGCGCTTGGCATTCCGCTCTCCTCGGTCGGGGTGACGCCAACCGGCGACTTCAAGGCCCGCGCCAAGTTCGTCAACATGCCGGCTGCCCCCGGCAATGACCAGTCGGGCGTGTTCGTCGGCGCCTCCGTCACGGCGTTGACCCGCTTCGGGCGCATCAACGGGACCGAGGCCTACGGCACCAACACGAACGGCAATATCGATACCGATTCCGTCCGGTTCCCTGGCCAACAGATGAACGCGGCCCACTCGATGACTCTTGAGGTTTCGCGCATCGGTGGCGTCTGGGAAATGAAGGTGAATGACGTGGTGGTAACGCCCTCCGCTCAGCCGTCCTTCCTCGACGCGCAGTCGGCGAACCTGCTGATGGGCGTTTACTCGCTCGATCTCAGTGGTTCACACAATACCACGTATATCGACAGCCTGGTCGTGACCCGTTTCGGCGCCACTTCCTCCGGCGTCGCAGACACGGATGGCGACGGCATGGATGACGCCTGGGAGATCGCCAAGTTCGGCGATCTCACCCAGACCGGCACCGGCGACTTCGACAAGGACGGCGTGAACAACCTGACCGAGTTCGCCTTCAACGGCGATCCGAAGAGTGCGGCCAGCCGCGGGGCCATCACCTCCGCGCTGACCGATACCGATGCCAACGGCAAAAAGGAGCTGACCATGACCGTGGCCGTCCGCACCGGGGCGACCTTCACCGCCGGCACCGGCGGGAGCATGACGGCGACCGTCGCCGGGCTGACTTATGCGATTCAGGGAACCACCGATCTCGTGAACTTCACGGGCGCGGTCTCCGAAGTCGGCACGCCGACCGCGGACAACGGCGGCTACCAGATGCACACCTTCCGCCTGACGTCCTCGGACGGCCTGGCCGGCAAGGGTTTCCTCCGCGCCACGGTTACCAAGTAACCCTGACCCTGACCTGAACCTTCACGATCCCGGGAGCCTTTGCGGGCTCCCGGGGTTTTCCGGTCCTCCTGGCGGGGCCAAATCACAGCGTCATTCCGGCCGAGCGGCAGGCTCCCAAGAGCGGTCGTTACCGGTTTGCCAGCTGACAGGACAAGTTAGATGCTTCGGGTTCGGAGCACCCTTTTCGACCCCTCCAAGGACTGCCAGAATCCATCCGGCCCCAAGCCGAAACCCCGGAGTGACCCCTCTGACCCGGGACCACCCCGATCCGCGCCCTTTCCAAGGGGGTGCACCCGCAGTTGCAGAAGTGATTTGTTCCTCTGCAACCGGTTGAGAAAGACAAAGTTGTCACACATTACACCGATATTTTTTCCTCGTGCATGACTTGAGGAAAGTTTGCATCTCAAACCTGTTTGGTGTATTTTCAAAGTAGCTACAGGGAATAGCGATATGAAACCTAAGAATCCCACCAAAACCCGTCGTTCTCTGCCGGAACGAGGCTTCGCCTTAGTTATCACACTCACGCTGCTGGTGATGCTGACCATCCTGGCGGTTGGTCTCATGGGCCTGTCGGCGCTGACCATGCGAGGGTCCTCGGTGGGCCTGGCGCGTGCCGAGGCCAAGGCGAACGCGCACATGGCCCTGCTGATCGCGCTGGGCGAACTTCAGAAGTCGATGGGGCCGGATCAGCGGGTCTCCGCCCGCGCTTCCTCGCTGGGGGTGGAGCAGGGCGGCCGCAACTTCACGGGCGCCTGGAAAAGCTATCACTGGCAGCCGCTCAGCAATGGACCGGACTACAATAAAAAGGCCGATGGTTTTGAGCGCTGGCTGGTCTCGACCACCAATCCCGAGGATGCCAGCGACTTTGCGACCGCGGCCCGTAGCCCGGACCGCCCGGTCTGGCTGATCAATCCGGAGACGGTTGGCACCCCTGCCAACACCGATGGCGCCGGCCTGCAGGTGTCGAAAATCGATGTGCTGGGGACTGACAAGCGTCGCGGCGCCTACGCCTGGGGCGTGATGGATGAGAGCCTGAAGGCTCCCTTCCAGTTGGCGGACCCGAAGACTCCCACCGCCGGCGAACTCCTCGCCCAGCGCAATGCCCCACCCCGTGTCCATGCGGAGTCGGTGAGCAAGAGCCTGGCTCCGGACGTGCTGAACGACCCGCAGAAGATCCTGTCCCTGGATACGGCGGTCGTCGCTGCCGGGAAGGATCAGGGCAAGGAAATCCTGGGCTACCAACAGGACGTGACCCCGTACTCGAAGGGGCTGCTGACGAATGTCGCCACGGGCGGCCTGAAGCGTGACCTGACCACCCTGCTGGAGTCGAACGACGATCTCGGCAATATTCTGGGCAGCCAGTACCTTTATCCGCAGGTGACCGGCGACGGCATCCCGACCTGGGACTACCTGCGCAGCCACTACCAGCTTTACAACCGGGTGTCCGGGGCGGCGACGAACCAGCCGAAGATTTCCCTGACCACCGCCGATTTCGTGCCGAAGACCGGCACGCTCGCGGGGCTCGATCGCAATCCGGTGAAGGAGCGGCTGCTGCCGGTGATCCTGCGCTTCCAGATCATGTTCTCCGCCGTCTCCCACGATCTCTATCTGGGCGACCGCATCGATTTCTATAACAAGAACGGCGGCGGCGCGGCTAACTACGCCGCTCCGAACCTGGTCTATGACCCGGTGATGACCCTCTACAATCCGTATTATGTGGCCATCACGCTCACCAAGGCCCGCGTCCGCGTCTGGGATCCGCCGGTGGTCTTCGGCTTCCAAAAGAACGGCGTCTGGCTGCGCGACGAGTTCGGCCAGAACAGCGGCGACGGCAGCGGCTTCCAGGGCCTCGCCCGCTTCCAGATCGCGAACGAAAAGAACTTGTCCGCCCGTCGCTACTTCACCTTCATCCTGGGCGGCGGAAATTCGGAATCCTACACTGGCAGCATCACGCTGCAGCCAGGCGAGGTTCGCGCTTTCTCCCCGCGCATCGAGAAGTCCTGGAGCTGGGGCAATGAAATCGCCGGCGGCACCTCGCCCCGGGTATTCTTCGACTGGGACAATGGCCGGGATTTCGGCAATAAGGATGGCCGTACCGGCAATACCATGGGGGTCGAATCGGTTGCCAGTTGGGACGTGCGCGCCGGTCTCCAGACCGACCACCTCAGCTACAACCAGGCCCGTCCAGCGGGCACTCTCTATAGCTTCGAAACCCCGGGTTCCGTGGGCACCGGCGGTTGGCTGGCGATCAAGAAGACCGACCGCTTCGCCTGCAAGGCCCGCCCGGGTCAAACCGTGAAGCCCGCTTCGGGCGTGCCTTCCGACCACGACTTCCGCGTCGATCTCCTGGCCGGTTCCAACCCGGATACGACCCGCGACATCGTCCGCAGCTACCGCTTCCACTTCAAGGATCCGGTCAAGGAGATCAGCGAAAAGCCGGCCACGCCGGTCATCACCCGCGATTTCCTGGTGAAGGACATCATCCAGCTGGCCTCGGAGCCCGCGGGCGGACCGGGGAAGAAGCTGCCCTTCGCTCTGCTGACCATGACGGCCAAGACCACCGCCGACGTCGGCGACAACTCCAAGCCCTGGCTCTACAACCAGCCGGTGGTGGAAGGGGTCAACCAGGACTCGAACGTGGCCAGCAACGATCTCGACTCCTACGATGTGAAGTTGAAGGAAGTGGGCGATTTCAACGACATTCCCAACGGCATCCAGTGCGACAAGGCCACGGGCAAGACTTACTACGGAGCCAGTGTCGGCAGTGAAAACGGCAGCTCGAACGTGCCGATGTTCCACGTGCCGGTCTCCCCGGCCGCCAGCATGGGCGATCTGATCCCGGCCAACCTGGCCGCCAGCACCCAGCTGCCGCGCGTGGCCTACCCGCTCGGCAACTCCCGCGCGAATCCGCTGATCAGCCCGTCCAGCATCACCGCTTCCTTGCTGAATGTCGGCAAGATCTACGACCAGTCCTACCTGATCAACGACGCCCTGTGGGATTCGTTCTTCTTCTCCACCGCGGCGAAGTTCCAGAGCGGTCTGGCCGGAACCAAGGACCGCCAGGCTTTGCTGCAGGACTTCTTCGAGAACACCCATCCGTTGCTCAACACCCGCCTGATCCCCCTGGTTTCGAACCTCGGCTCGATCTCGAAAAAGGTCAGTGAACTCGATGGACTCGACACGGACGATTTCAGCAAGACCATCGCCGGTTCGATGGCGATCGAGGGGCCCTTCAACGTGAACTCCGACTCGGTCGGGGCGTGGAAAGCAGTGCTCTCCTCCCTGCGCGACCGCAGCGTGGCCGGCTGGACCGGCAAGGCCTTCGACAACAAGGACCGCACCGCCCTGGTCCGCACCGGCTTCCCGGTGGCGGGTGAGATCGACACCGACCCGGACAATCCCGAAACCGCGGTCGGTGTCCTGGGTAAGAAATCCTGGTCCGGCTTCCGCTCCATGGACGACAACCAGATCAACGCCCTGGCCAATGCCATCGTCACTGTAATCCGCGCCCGCGGCAAAGGAGACAAGGCCCCGTCCGCCACGCTTGGCGAGTTCGTCAACCGGCGCGTGGGCGGCAGTCTGCACTCAGTGAAGGGCCTGCTGGAAACGGCACTCGAAAACTCGAAGATCAACGACCGCTTCCTGCTGGATACCGACTATTCCCGCGTGGTGCAGCCGTCAACAGTGCCGCTGGTCGGCCTGCTTTCCCCGGCCAGCCGCGATGGCTACACGGCGGAGGGCGCGCCTCCGGTCATCACCCAGGGCGACCTGCTGATGGCCCTGGCCCCGGTGATCACCGTCCGCGGCGACACCTTCCGCATCCGCACCTACGGCGAGTCCCGTGATTCGGATGACAAGGTGGTCGCCTCGGCCTGGTGCGAAGCGATCGTCCAGCGCATCCCCGACTACGTGGATCCCGCCGACCAACCGGAGATCACCGGCAACGATCTGAAGCAAGTGAACCAGAACTTCGGCCGCCGCTTTGAAATCGTCTCTTTCCGCTGGCTCTCCCCTGAGGAGGTGTGATGTTTTCAACCGCGTCTCGCCCCTGAAATTCATGAAGTCCCTCGTTCACCTGCTGGCTATCTGTTCCTGCCTCGCTGCCGTTCCCCACGCGGGGGCGCAGCAGGCTCCGGCCGCCAAGGAAGCCGATCAGGGCCGCCATATCCGCGGCCTGTCGTTCCGCATCGAAGAGCCGCTCGATGTCGCCTACGTCTATGCGCCGAAGATCCCCGGCGTGAAGATCGAGGTGAAAGGCTACCTCAATGACATTTCCAGCGCCCTGCCCATGGAGGGCGGCACGGACCTGGTGCTGACGAACAGCGCCGACCCGGCCAGCGTGAAGGACCCGGCGGCCATCCTGGCGAAGGCGAAGATTGCCCCTACCCTGAAGTCCGCCGTCTTCATGTTCCTGCCCGGCACCAACAAGGCGGGCGACCCGAAATACCGTTTGCTGGTGCTGGAGGACTCCGTGAACGATTTCCCGGCCGGCTCGCTGAAGCTCATGAACCTCAGCCCGCTGCCAGTCCGCATGCAGCTTGAGACGAAGAACTTCGATGTGAAAAGCGGCCAGATCCTGGTGATCAAGGATCCGCCGATGGGTGACAATCAGCACGCCTCCATGTCGGTTTTTTCCTTCAAGGGCGACAAGTGGCAGTCCTTCGGCAGCTCCGTCATGCCAGCTCCGGGCCGCGCCCGCGTCTTCCAGGTCTTCTACGAGAACCCCGCGTCCGGCAAAGTCGAGATGCGCGGGATCCGCGACGTTGCCTTTGGCGACTGATGATTGAATGGCGGCGGGACGCCGGTCAGCATCCGTGCATGCTGCTGCGCGTCCACGCCCTGCCGAATGCCCGCAAGAGCGAGGTCGTGGGGTGGGAAGACGACGCCCGCCTGGGCCGGGTCCTGCGGGTGAGAATCGCCGCGCCTCCTTTGGAGGGAAAGGCCAACGAAGCTCTGCGCGCCTTCCTCGCCGTGGAGCTGGGGGTGGCGAAATCCCGGGTGAGTTTGCAGAAGGGTGACAGCTCGCGCTTCAAGGCCTTCGAGATCCCCGAAATGCCGTTGCCGTGGCCATTTTGAAGGTTCCGCGAAGGTTCCGCAGGTCCCTTGTTGCCATCGCAGGATTGCACTGATAAATGGCGGGCGGATGCCGTCGTGGTCACTGCGCCAGTTGGAGTTTTCCTGGGGTCGCCGCAAGGCTGCCGCCCCTCCGGCTCCCCGTCGGGCGAAGACTCCTGCGCTCGACAGCGGCCTGACCGAGTGGTGCCGCGAGGAATCCGAACGGCTCGACATTCCCGAACTCGCCCGCCGCGTCCGCGTCAGCTGGAACGCCCGCATGCAGACCACCGCCGGCCGCGCCTGGTGGCCGGACCGGCTGATCGAGCTGAACCCGAAGCTGAAAGAACAGGCCCCGGAGGAAATGTGGCGCACGCTGCGTCATGAATTAGCGCATCTGGTCGCCTACGAGCGCGCCGGTCGCCGCCGCATCGAGCCTCATGGCCTGGAATGGAAGGCCGCCTGCGCCGAACTC
>JAQGPE010000733.1 GCA_028293225.1 Akkermansiaceae bacterium
TGCGGCGCGGCCATCGACTACGAAAACCTCGGCAAGTACCTGGAAAAGGAGCAGCCGAAGACCGCGGTCTACGCCTACGAGGTCCGCGGCCAGGGTCGCGATCCGCTGAAGGAGCGCCGCGGCGACATCGATGATCCGAACAACTGGTACACCGATCTGAACCGTTTCTGCGACCTGGTGAAGGAAAAGCACCCGAAGGCGCGGATCGTCTGGATGGGTGAAAGCATGGGCGGCCTGATCGCGGCGAACGCCTACCACCAGGCGCGGATGAAGGGCGAGAAGCCGGCCTGCGACGCGCTGGTGCTTTCCTCTCCGGTGGTGAAGTTCCGCGACGATTTCCCGAAGTGGAAGAAGGATCTGGTCAAGGAAGCGGCGCTGTTCTTCCCGGGCATCCGCGTGTCGGTCGACGCCATGGCCGGCAAGCCGGTCCAGATGACCCATGACACCTTCCACACTCAGCAGGCCGAGACCAATTCCTGGAACATCGACAAGCACACGCTGCGCCTGCTGGTGACGCTGGGCAATATGGTCGACGCCATGTCGGAGCGGGCCAAGGAAATCGAGGTGCCGGTGCTGGTGCTCCACGGTGGCAATGATTTCTTCACCCGCACCGAGGACGTGGAAGCCTTCTACGGCAACATCCCGAAGGACGCCGGCAAGACCCTGAAGAACTACCCGGACGCGTATCACCTGCTGATGTACGACAAGGGCAAGGAGCAGGTCATTTCCGACGTGGCGAACTGGGTGGCGAAGCTCCCGCCGGTCCCGAAGACCAAGGGCCAGATGTGAGGGGAGTTTAACCGCGAATGGACGCGAATTTACGCGCATGGGAAGAGGTTGTGAGGACCCTGCTCTTTTCCTGGTTTCGCGCTCCGCTTTTGCCGGCATTCGGGTTTCTTTTTTTGCGCCTTTCATTCGCGTCGATTGGCGTCCATTCGCGGTTGAAGGTTTTTCTCGCCCCGGTGGAGTTTCCTTTTCCGGCTCCGGCGGCGCTGCTGGAGAAATCGGCGGTTGCCTTCAGAGCGGCGGTCTTTCACCGTGCGCGCTCTCAAATCGTCCCATGACCCTTCGCTCCTCCATCTGCGTTCTCGCCGCCTGCCTCGTGGCATCGTGCGGCGACCTGCCGAAGACAGCGACCCCGGAGGCCGCTCCTCCGCCGCCGGTGAAGAAGCCCGAGGAGCCGGTCGCGCCGGTGACTCCGGTGTCCCCGGAGCGGCACAGCGAGATGAGGACGCCGGATGACACCGCGAAACTGCCGACCGGCCAGGAATTCATCCCGTCCGCCGATCCGCGGACCGGCGGCGGTGCGACGATCCATGTGACGCCGCCTTCCGACCCGAAGCCGGAGCCGTCCGAGGCCAAGCCGGCGGACCCGAAGCTGCAGTAAAAGCGCGGGGCAAATGTGGAGCTTGGCATTTGCCCGCCAGGGACGTACGCCGGGCGGCCACCGAATGATGATCCGCCCGCCGAAAAAATTTCATCCGCACCCTTTCGCCTACCATCAGGAGATCGAGCTGCGCATCGACTCGCTGACCAATCTCGGGGCGGGCGTCGGCCGGGTCGACGGCTGGGTGGTCTTCGTGCCGTTTTGCCTGCCGGGCGAACTGGTGCGGGCGCGGGTCTTCCGCAATGACAAGAACTGCTCGAACGCGGATCTGGTCACCGTGCTGGAGGCCTCGCCGGAACGCGTCGAGCCGAAGTGCCCACTGTTCGGCGCGTGCGGCGGCTGCCAGTACCAGCACCTCGGCTACCCGGCCCAGTTGCTGTGGAAGGCCGACCAGGTCCACGGCCTGCTGCAGCACATGGCCGGCATCACCTTTCCGGTCGAGCCCTGTCATCCGTCCCCGCAGCTGTGGGAATACCGCTCGAAGATCACGCCGCATTTCGACCGCCCGAAGGAGGGCGAGATCAAGGAGATCGGCTTCATGCCGAACGGCCGCCGCAGTGGAATCATCGATGTGCCGCAGTGCCCGATCGCCATGCAGGAGATCAATGCCGCCCTGCCGCGCGTGCGCCAGGAGGCCCGCCAGCGGGTGAAAACCTACAAAAAAGGCGCGACCCTGCTGCTGCGTGCGACCGAGGGCAAGGTCGAGACCAATCCGAACGCCGTGGTCACGGAGCGGGTCGGCGAGCTGGCCTTCGACTTCCTGGCAGGCGACTTTTTCCAGAACAATCCTTTCATTCTGCCCGGCTTCACCGGCCACGTCGCGGCGGAAGCGGCCCAGGGCGGCGTCCGCTATCTGGTCGATGCCTACTGCGGTTCCGGCCTGTTCGCGCTGACGCTTTCGAAGCACTTCGAAAAGGTCGCGGGCGTGGAGGTCAGCGAATCGGCGGCCGACTGGGCGCGCCGGAATGCCGAGTCGAACGGGATCACCAACGCGACCTTCCTGGCGTCCCCGGCGGAGGCCATTTTCGCGGACATCGATTTCCCGGCGGCGGAAACCGCGGTGGTGATCGACCCGCCGCGCAAGGGCTGCTCGCCGGAATTCATCGCCCAATTGATCGCCTTCGGACCGGCGCGGGTGGTGTATGTCTCGTGCGATCCAGCCACCCAGGTGCGGGATCTGGCTTTGCTGAAGGAGGGCGGCTTCGAGCTGCTGAAAGTGCAGCCGTTCGATCTGTTCCCGCACACCCGGCACCTCGAGTGCGTGATGACGCTGGTGAAGGCGTGAGGGACCGGGAGTCGTGCGACAGTGATGGCGGCAACGGAGGGGGGGCACTCTTGTCCCCCTGCTGAGTTCTAGCGTTTGGTAATGAGCCGCGGACTACTGAGTTGTCCGGGGGGATGAGAGAGCTTTGAGCGCGCTGGGTTTGGGACCAGGCTTGCCTGCTGAGCAGGGGGACAAGAGTGTCCCCCCTCCGGTCCTTACCTCCCCAGCAGCGACTTGGTCTGCTGG
>JAQGPE010000742.1 GCA_028293225.1 Akkermansiaceae bacterium
CACAGCCGCTTCAGATCCCAGCCGTGGGAAATGAAATCGCGGGCCAGCCAATCCAGTAGTTCCGGGTGGCTGGGCAGCGAGCCCTGCAGGCCGAAGTTGTCGGAGGACTCGACGATGCCGGCACCGAAGAAGTTCGCCCAGATGCGATTGACGTAGACCCGGGAGGTCAGCGGGTGGTGCGGATCGGTCAGCCATTTCGCCAAGCCCAGGCGGTCGCGCGGGGCATCCTGCGGGAAGGGCTGGAGGATCTGGCCGAAGGTATTGCGGGTGACCTTGACCTCCTCCGTCCGGGGAGCGTCAAAAGCGCCGCGGGCGAGGATGTAGGAAGGCCGCATTTCCTTCGCCTCCTGCATCACCGGGATTTCCATGACCTCCTGCTCGGCGGCGATGATTTCGGCGCGGGCGGCGCGGAGCTCCTTGGCGAGTTGCCGGGAGGCGGGGTCGATGGTGCCGAGCCAGGTGGTTTTGAGGTCTTCTCTCTGGGCGGGATCATCGAATGCCGCCTGCCAACGGGCGGGATCCTGGAGAGCGGCAATCTCAAGGGGTGAGAGATCACGGTTCCAGATCTTCACGGATTCGATCTCGCCATCGCGGAAGCCGCGGTCGCGGAAGCGCTGGCCGAGGGTCGCGACGCCATCACCGTAGCTGGCCTCGGTGATCGATTTCCAGATCGAGTCGGCGACGACCTCCACGGCGAGAGGGCGGCTATCGAGATAGAGCTTCAGGCCGGATGATTTACTGGAACCGTCGTAGGTCCAGGTGACGCGCGCCCAGTCGTTTTGCGGGATGGCTGCGAGAGAACGGACGGCAATGGCATTCCCCGGCCAGTCGCGGACGATGCGCGCCTCCAAATGGCCGTCGGCGAGGAGCAGCTCGATGCCGTTGTAGCCGACATCGGTGCCGAAGGAGCGATGGAAGATCACCACCGGTTCCTTCTCGCGGAGGGTGTCACGAAGCTTGAGGTCGAGAGTCCACGGGTCGCTGCGGTCCCCGGTGAGGCGGCCCGGCAGGCTGACACCGGTGTCGCCGTCGAAATGGACTGCCGCACCTTTCAGTCCGGGGACAAGAGGCAGGCCGTTGCCTTGACCAGGCTCGGCTCCGGCGGTGTCGGGGATGGCGCGGGCTTTTCCTTCGCCGCTGAAGGAGATCGAAGAGGTGATATCCGTTTGGGGCAGATCGTGTCCGGGGCTCGCGAGCCACTGGGAGAAATCCTCACCGGCGGCGCTGCGACGCTCCGCCAGAGCCTTCTCCAAGGCGGCTACTTTCTCCTTCGCCGCAGCGATCTTCTCACGCTGGCCCGCATCCGGCAGCAGCAGCGAAGGCGCGGGCTGGATGGTCGCGCTGGAGTAGAAGCCGCGCTCGGGGATCGAGTTGAAGAAGGCGCCGAGCGAGTAGTAGTCCCGCATGGTCACCGGGTCGTACTTGTGGTCGTGGCACTTGGTGCACTCCAACGTCAACGCCAGGAAGACCGAGCCGAAGGTCTGCACACGGTCGCCCATGTTCGCGACCAGGAACTCCTGCTGCACGGAGCCACCCTCATTGGTTAGGCGATGCAGGCGGTTGAAAGTCGTGGCCAGCTTCTGGTCTTCGGTCGCGCCGGGCAGGAGGTCGCCGGCGAGTTGCTCGGTCATGAAGCGGTCGATCGGCTCATCGCGATTGAGAGCGCGGATCACCCAGTCGCGCCACGGCCAGAAGGCGGTCAACTGATCCGACTGGTAGCCGTAGGAGTCGGCGTAGCGCGCGGCATCCAGCCAGGCCACGGCGAAGTGTTCGCCGAAGCTTTTCTGGCCGAGCAGACGCTCGACGGCGGCTTCTTTCGCCTTCTGGAAATCCGCGGCGGCTGCCTGGGTGAAAGCAGTGACTTCTTCCGTGGAGGGAGGCAGTCCGGTAACGTCGAAGGTCACGCGGCGCAACCAGCGGATGGGATCGGCGGGCGCGGACGGCGCGAGGTTTTGCGTTTCCAGTTTCTTCAGAATGAAGCGGTCGATTTCTTCGCGCGGCCAAGTGGCATCTTGCGTTTCCGGCACGGGGACGACATCCGGCAGCGGCTGGAAAGCCCAGTGCGGCTCGTACTTCGCGCCCTGCTCGATCCATTTTTTCAGGATCTCTTTCTCACCGTCCTCCAGCAGCAGGTGCGACTTCGGCGGCGGCATGATCTGCTCGGGATCCGCGGAGAGGATGCGCCGCCAGGCCACGGAGTTCGCGAGATCACCCGGGACGATCGCGCTGCCCTTCGACTCCTTGAACGGCGCGTAGGCTCCCTCGGCATTGTCGAGTCGCAGGCCGGCCTCGCGCTTGCCGCCGTCCGGCCCGTGGCAGGCGAAGCACTTGTCGGAGAGGATCGGCCGAACATCGAAGGCGTATGAGACGGGTGGCTCGCCCGCCTTCAGAAAGGCGGTGGCGGAGATCGTCAGCAGCAGGGCAACACGGAGCATCTTCAGTTTCGGTTACCTTGCAGCTGTTGCCGGCTTATCACCTGTTCTCCCGGCGGGTCGCTGAGAGGCGAAAGAGAAAGCCGGAATAGCATCTCATAAAGCACTGAGCTATAGCGTCTTTTACCTATCCGAAGCAAGCCTCAACGGTGCGGTTCTCGCTGCCTCGTCGCATGAAATGGCGACAACCGGCCAAACCGCCCTGATTCATGAGAGGACGATGGCTTTCCGCAGGCTCCCGAGCGGCTTTCAGCCCGCAAAGGCGTGCGCCGGGAGACCGGTGACGCCGAGACCGCGAATCACAAACAGGCGGCCCGCATCGGGCTCGACCAGCGATTTGTGAACACCGGTAGTGACGTAGAGATCGGCAAGATCCGGACCGCCGAAAGCGCAGGCAGTGGTCTCGACACAGGGCAGATCGATCTTCTGCAACTGCGCACCCGTCGCCGGATCGTAGCAGATCACGCAGCCGCCGTGACAGAAGGCGACCCAGAGATTTCCCGTCGAGTCGATGGTCATGCCGTCCGGCGACCACTCGTAGTTGGCGGTGGAGACGACCGGCTTCGGATCCAGCAGCAGGCCGTCCTCATAGCGGAAGGCGAGCACCTGCCGGGTCGGCGTGTCGATGTAGTAGGCGGTCCCGCCATCGGCGCTCCAGACGATGCCGTTCGAGTTGGTCACGGGTCCATAGGCCTCGCTGATCGAGAGATCGGCATCGAGGCGATAGAGGCGGGCATTGCCCTCCTTCTTCACCAGGCTGATGGTGCCGGCGAAGAAGCGGCCGTCGGGCGAGCACTTGCCGTCGTTGAAGCGGTTGTCGGGCTTCTGGTCCGGCTCCGGATCGCCAATTTCGGTGAGCGTACCGTCCTCATCCAGGAAGAGAAAGCCGGTGTCGCCGGCGATCACGAGTCCGCCTTTTTCACGGGGCACGACGGTGCCGACGCGCTGACCCACCTCGAAGATACGCTCCTCACCGGTGGCGGGGTTGAAGCGGAGCACGCGGTGCTTCTCGATGTCGACATAGAGGAGTGAGTCGCCCCACCAGAGAGGACCTTCACCCCACTGGGCGCGATAAGTGCCGACGGTCTCGATGATCATGCGGCGCAAGCTAAGCGGGCTGTCCGGGGCGGACAAGGATGAGGATACAAAATGCCACGAAGCCCGCGGAGGAATCGGTTTGTCACTAGGATGCCGATTGATTAAGCAAGGAGTCGCCCTCACCGCCGCTGTAACGACGGACCTATGTCTTGCCTGCCTGTCCCCCGCTTTCTCCGCCTGGCCGTAGTCTCCCTGCTCTGGCTGTGCGGACTGATGATGTCCGCTTCCGCCCAATGGGAAGTGAAGCAGATCGATGGCCGCGACTATGTGTGTGTCGACGGGCTGAAGAAGTTCTACGGCTTTGACACCCAGAAGCAAACCGGTGGCAACATCGTCTTCGAGAACAAGAAGGTGGAGATGCAGCTCCAGACCGGCGGGGTGGACTGCCAGATGAATGGCGTGAAGTTCGTTTTCTCCTACAAGGTCGAGGAGAACGCGGGCAAGGCGTGGATTTCGCGGATCGACCTGGCCAAGCTGGTCGATCCGGTGCTGCGGCCGAACTACATCGGCAATGCGGGTGATTTCCGCACCGTGGTGCTGGATCCCGGCCACGGCGGCAAGGACCAGGGGGCTGTGAATGCTTTCAACACGGAGTCGGCCTACAATCTGGACGTGGCCAAGCGCGTGAAGGAGTTACTGACCAAGATGGGCTACAAGGTGCTGATGACCCGCGAGGACAACACCTACCTGACGCTGCAGGAGCGGGTCGACTTCGCCAACAAGGTGACGGACAACGCGATCTTCATCTCCATCCATCACAATTCCGGTGGCAGCGAGGCGCGGGGGATCGAGACCTTCACGCTGTCGCCCCTGGGCGTGGCGCACTACGGCCGCGACCTGAAATCGAGCGACTTCCAGGAGAACACCGGCAACAGTCACGACTCCGCCAATGTCGCTCTGGCCACCGCCGTGCACGGCTCGGTGACGCGCCACCTGGGCAAGAACACCTTTGACCGCGGGATCAAGCGGGCGCGTTTCAGCGTGCTGACAGGGGTGAGGCTGCCCTCGATCCTGATCGAGTGCGGATTCATGACGCATCCCTATGAGGCGCGCCTGATCGAAAACGACGCCTATCACAACGCCATTGCGATCGGCATCGCCGAGGCGGTGAACAAGTACCGCAACGCGGTGAGCCAGAAGCCGGCGGACAAGCCCTGAGGGCTGGCGTCTCTTTCCTGAATCCTGATTTGAGGCAGGTAGCGGAAGCGCTCCTCTTTAAAGACCGAGGATCTCCGCCGTCGCTTCACGCGGGCGGGCGGTCAGCAGTTCCGGCTCGCCATCGGTGATCAGCACCGTGTGCTCGAAGTGCGCGGAAGCCTTTTTGTCCATGGTCACCACGGTCCAGCCGTCGCTGAGGATTTTGATCCCCGCGACGCCTGCGTTGACCATGGGCTCAATGGCGATGGTCATGCCGGGCTCGAGGGTCGGGCTCTTGCCCTGGGGCCGGTAGTTCGGGACCTGCGGTTCTTCGTGGAGATCGCGGCCGATGCCGTGGCCGACGAAATCCCGCACCACGCTGAAACCCTGGGATTTCACGTAGTCTTCGATCGCGCCGCACAGCTCGGAAAGGCGCAGGCCGGCTTTCGCATACTGGAACGACTGGTAGAGGGCTTCCTCGGTGGTCATGAGGAGGCGCTTGGTTTCCGGAGGGACCTCGCCGACCGCGTAGGTAGCGGCATTATCGCCGATCCAACCGCCCTTGGTCACGGTCACGTCCAGCTTAACGATGTCGCCGTGCTGGATGATCCGCGGGCCGCCGATGCCGTGGACCACTTCCTCATTGAGGGAGATGCAGATCTGTCCGGTGAAGCCGCGGTAGCCGATGACCGTGCTCTTACAGTCATGCTTGCGCATGAGCTCGGCGGCCAGGGTGTCGATCTCCTTGGTGGTCCGGCCGGGGGCTAAAGCCTGGGAAAGTTCGACCAGGACCGCGCTGGCGGCGTGCCCTGCGGCGCGCATCTTGACGATCTCAACCGGGGTCTTGATCTTGATTCTATGCCGCCTGGCCATGGGAACTCAGGGTCCGGGCCAAATTCAACAAGCGGGCTGCCACCTGGTCCATGGTGGCTGTCGCGTCGCAGCGGTGGAGGAGGCCCCGGCCCTCATACACCTCCGCGACCGGCGCGGTGTGGGTGACATATTCAGAAAAGCGGGAGCGGAAATTCACCTCGGTGTCATCGATGCGCGGAGCAGGAACGCCACCGCACTCGGGACAACGGTCGGCGCCGTTGAGGTCAGCCAGCTGACCGGTCCAGCGGCACTCCGGGCACTCCAGGCGGCCGCGGATGCGGCGCAGCAGGTCACGCTCGGGGACTTCCAGCAGGATGGCGGCATCCAGCGCATGGCCGGATTTCTCCAGGGCCTGATCCAGGAACTCCGCTTGGGCGAGACTGCGTGGAAAACCATCCAAGACCCAGCCCTTCGTCCCGGTTTGGGTTGAAAGCCACTCCGCCATGATCGGACTCATCAGGGAGTCCGGCAAGTACTCACCGCGGGCGAGAATCGGCTCGGCTTCCTTACCCAAGGCACTGCCAGCCTCAACGGCGGAGCGCAGCAGGGCGCCGGTGCTCAGATAGGACAGGCCGAGTTCCTCGGCGAGCCGCCGGCCCTGGGTGCCCTTTCCCGAAGCGGGAGGGCCGAGCAACACGAGACGCAGCGACATGGACGGAACGGCGGAAGAGGCGGAGTGGGACACGGCGTTACTTCGACATCAACCAGTGGGTGACACCGATGACGATGAAGATCCCGATGACTGCCCAGATGTAAATCAGCGCCGAGCCGGAAGCCGTGTTGCCGGTCTGGGCAAGGCGGTCGTAGCGGCCCTTCAGCTTACCCTTGCGGAGGAAGCCGTCGTAGTGGCGCTGCAGCAGGTGGGTTTCGACTTGGCGCATCACATCGAGGACGACGCCGACGAGGATCAGCAGGCTGGTGCCGCCGAAGAAGTGCAGGATCGGGGAGTCGGCCGAGAGGCCAACCACCGCGCCGACCAGGTTTGGCAGCAGGAAGATCAGGGTCAGGAAGATGGCGCCCGCGAAGGTCAGGCGGGTCATGGTGAACTCCAGGAAGTCAGCGGTGGGCTTGCCCGGGCGGACGCCCGGGATGTAGCCGCCGTTGCGCTTCAAATCTTCCGAGATCTGCGCAGGCTGGAACATCATGGCGACCCAGAAGTAGGAGAAGAAGAAGATCATGAAGGCGGCGATGGCGTAGTGCCAGCCACCGGAGCCGATATTGACCACCAGCCACTGGGACCAGGCGGCGGTGGGGAACATGTTCTTCAGGAGCAGGGTCGGCAGGGTCAGGACCGCGCTGGCGAAGATGATCGGCATGACGCCGGCGTAGTTGACCTTCAGAGGAAGGTACTGGGTCTGACCGCCGAACTGCTTCCGGCCGACAACGCGCTTCGCATACTGAATGGCGATGCGGCGCTGGGCCTGGGTGATGGCAATGGTGCCGGCGATCACGACCAGCAGCATCACGATCATGACGAGCATCATGATGGCGCGGAAGGTGTCCGCATTCGGATCCTGGATGAAGAACTGCCAGGTCTTCACCAAGGCTCCCGGGAGGGAGGCGATGATGTTGACGGTGATGATCACCGAGGTGCCGTTGCCGATGCCGCGTTCGGTCATCTGGTCGGCGATCCACATCAGCAGGAGGGTGCCGGAAACGAGAGTGATGACCGTGACGGCGGTCCAGATCACGGTAGGTTCCGCCACCAGGCCATGGCCGAGGCGCAGGATCGTTTTATCGATGCCCTGCATGTAGGGCATGGTCTCGGGGTGCTTCAACGACTGGGCGATGAAGTAGCCCTGCACGAACGCGATCACGATGGTGATGAAGCGTGTGTACTGGGTGATCTTCTGTCGGCCGTTGTCCTCGCGGGACAGGCGGGCCAACTTTGGCACCACGGCGGTCAGCAGCTGGATCATGATCGATGCCGAGATGTAGGGCATGATCCCCAGGGCGAAGACGCCGGCCTGCTGGAGGGCGCCGCCGGAGAAGATGCCGAGAAGGGCGCCGATGCCACCGCCCGCGGCGGCATCCGCGTTTTTCGCCACGTCCGACATCCATGCGTCGATGACCGTGGAGTCGACACCCGGAAGGGTCACGTGAACCCCCAGCCGCACGATCACGATCAGGGCGAGGGTGAAGAGAATCCGATCCCGGAGTTCCGGGACTTTCCAGGTGTTCCTAAAGGCGGAGATCATGGGGAGATGACAGGAGACGAAAAACGCGTGCTTTGTAAACGCGGAGAGGAAGCGCACAAGCGCTTCCTCACCGGTAAGACATTATTGGACGGGCCGGACCATTAAGCCGCGGTAGGCGCTTCAACGCTGCCGCCGGCCTTCTCGATCTTTTCCTTGGCGGAGGCACTGATCGTGCCGCCGGAAATGATGAGCTTCTTGGTCAGTTCGCCGTTGCCGAGGATCTTGATCTCTTCGCAGGAGCGATTGATCAGACCCGCTTCGCGGAGAGCTTCTTCGGTGACGGTGGCGCCGTCATCGAAGGCCTTGTCGAGCTGGCCGACATTCACCACCTCGACCTTGGTCTTGTGGTTGTAGTTGTTGAAGCCGCGCTTTGGCAGACGACGGTGAAGGGGCATCTGGCCGCCTTCGAAACCGACGCGGGTGCCGCCGCCGGAGCGGGCTTTTTGACCTTTGTTGCCTTTGCAGGAGGTCTTGCCGTGGCCGGAGCTTTCGCCGCAGCCGAGGCGCTTCACGCGATGCTTAGCGCCTTTGTTTGGCTTGAGGGTATGCAGATTCATTTCCTAATCGGGAAGTTGGGGTTGAGAGCCGGCTTAGATCGACTCTTTCTTCTTCTTGCCGCGTGAGCTCAGGATCTGGTCACGGGTGCGGAGAAGGGAGAGGGCCTTGAGGGTGGACTTGACCACGTTGGAGTGGTTGGAGGAACCGAGGGACTTCGCGAGGATATCGCGGATGCCGACGGCTTCGCAGACGGCGCGCACACCGCCACCGGCGATGATACCCGTTCCCGGCGATGCAGGCTTCAGGAGCACCTTGCCACCGCCGAATTCGGCGTAGATTTCGTGGGGGATGGTTCCCGCCACGATGTTCATTGGCTTGAGGGACTTCTTGGCCGATTCGCCAGCCTTGCGGATGGCGTCTGCGACTTCGTTGGCCTTGCCGAAACCGAGGCCGACTTTGCCTTCCTTGTCGCCGACGACGACGAGTGCGGAGAAGCTGAAGCGGCGACCGCCCTTGACGACCTTGGCGCACCGGTTGATGAAGACGACCTTCTCAGAGAGCTGAGGACCGTCCTGTTCCTGCGGCTGGCGGTCATCACGGCGTGGGCCGCGATTGTTGTTGCCGAAGCCGCCACGGTTGTTGCCGCCGGGGCCGCCTGGGCCGCCGCCGAAACCTTGACGCTGACCGCCCTGGCCGAATGGCGGGCGCTGGCCCTGAGGGGCGGATGAGGAATTTGGTGGAGTCACCATGAGAATATTCGCGGGAGTGCGGTTAGAACTTAAGGCCTGCTTCGCGGGCGGCATCGGCGAGGGCCTTGATCTTGCCGTGATAAAGGTGACCACCGCGGTCGAAGACCACGGCGCTGACATTGGCAGCCACGGCGCGCTCGGCAACGAGCTTACCGACGACGGCTGCGGAGGCGACGTTCGAAGCGGATGCTTCCACGGACTTGTCGAGCGTGGAGGCAGACACCAGCGTGCGACCGGACTTGTCGTCGATCACCTGGGCGTAGACGTGCTGATTGGAGTAGTGCACGGCCAGACGTGGGCGTTCGGCAGTCCCGGAAACTTTCTTGCGGATGCGCCGGTGGATACGGCTGCGACCGGCTTTGCGATTGAGCTTGCTCATCTAATTGAATCAGTTGCGGGTTACTTACCGACGCTCTTGCCTTCCTTACGGCGGCCCTTCGCACCGACATACCGCACACCCGTGCCCTTGTAAGGCGCCGGTGGGGAGTAGCCACGGCCCTCGGCGGCGAACTGGCCGACGAGCTGCTTGTCGATGCCTTCCACCTTGATCTTGGTGTTGTCGGTGACCGTGACGGTCAGACCGGAAGGGATCGGGTGGAGGATCGGGTGCGACTTGCCGAGGGAAAGGTCGATGTCCTGACCCTTCACTGCGGCGCGCATGCCGACGCCTTGAATTTCGAGATCCTTAACGAAGCCTTTCGAGACTCCGATGATCATGTTGTTGACCAGGCTGCGGATCGTCCCGTGAAGGGCGCGCTGCTGGCGTGCTTCCGAAGCGCGGGCGACGACGACGGCGCCGTCATCGGACTTCACGCTGATGCCGGTGGGCAGAGGGAAGCCGAGGTTGCCCTTCGGGCCTTCGACCAGGACCTTGCCTGCGTCGACTTTCACGCTGACCTTCTCGGGCAGGGAAATTGGTTTAAGTCCAACTCGTGACATGGTAGTATTCTCCTTTTCGCGGTTGGGGGTTTACCAAACGATGGCGATGATTTCGCCGCCGAGCTGGTGGCGCTTGGCAGTCGCGCCGGACATGATGCCCTTGGAGGTGGAGACGATCGCGATGCCGAGACCGTTGAGAACCCGTGGGATCTCGTCGAATCCGGAGTAGACGCGGCGGCCTGGCTTGGAAACGCGCTTGAGGTCGGTGAGGACCGGGCGGCCATCAACGTAGCGGGTCTTAACCTTGAGCTCCGGACGGCCGGTGAGCGCGCTGGTGACGACTTCGTAGTTCCAGATGTATCCTTCTTCCTGCAGAATTTTGGCGATGTTCGCCTTCTTGCTGGAGAATGGAGCGGTGAAAGTTTCATTGCCCGCACGAGCGCAATTCTTGAAGCGGGTCAGGAAATCGGAGATTGGATCGGAGAGAACGGCCATGGTGGTGGTTCCTTAGGTGTTTAGTGGTTTCCTCAGGCGGCAGCACCTTCTTCAGCCTTCTTCACGATGTCGCGGAACGGCAGGCCGAGTTCGACGAGAAGGGCGCGGCCCTCATTGTCGGTCTTGGCGGTGGTCACGAAGATCAGGTCGAACCCGATGGTCCGCTTGATCTGGTCGAGCTCGATTTCCGGGAAAATGGTCTGATCGGCGAAACCGACGGCGTAGTTGCCGCGGCCGTCGAAGTTCTTTGGCGAGATCCCGCGGAAGTCGCGGATGTTCGGCGCCACGACGTTGATGAAGCGGTGCAGGAAGTCCCACATCTTCGGGCCACGAAGCGTCACGCGGGCGCCGAGCGGCTCACCTTCGCGGAGCTTGAAGTTGGCAACGGCCTTCTTGGAGAAGGTGATGGATGGCTTCTGGCCGGTGATCTTGCTGATTTCGTTGACGGCGTCGTCAACGGCAACCTTGCGGTCCGGGGCCTTGCCCATGCAGGAGGTAACGACGATCTTCTCGAGACGCGGGACTTGGTGCGGATTGCCGTAGCCGAGCTTCTCAGTGAGAGCCGGCACGACCTTGTCTTTGTATTGCTGTAGCAGTACGGGTGTGCTCATTTTCTTTTAGCGGGTCAGCGCTGGTTGATGCGCTTAAGCGCGGGCAGTGGCCGAAGCCTCAGCCCAGTTTCTTGACATTGGAAATGTGGACGGGTCCGTCCATCTCGATGATCCCGCCATCGGGATTCTTTTCGGAGGCCTTGACGGCCTTCTTGATGGTGCGGCCGCCTTCGACGACGACCTGGCCTTTGACGGCGTTGACGGAGAGAACTTTGCCGGTCTTGCCCTTGTGGCTACCGGCGATGATCTGCACTTCGTCGCCTTTTTTGACGTGAGTCTTGATCTTCATAAACGAAACAAAGTGGAGGTCAGAGGACCTCGGGAGCGAGGGAAACGATCTTCATGAACTGCTTTTCACGAAGTTCACGGGCAACCGGTCCGAAGATGCGGGTGCCGCGCGGGTTGTTGTCCTTGTCGATCACGACGACGGCGTTGCCATCGAAGCGGAGGACGGAACCGTCGGCGCGGCGGATCGGGGCAGCCGTGCGGACCACCACGGCCTTGACCACGGAACCCTTCTTTACAGAAGCGGTCGGGATCGAGTCACGGATGTGGCAGGTGATGATGTCGCCGACCGAAGCGGTGCGGGAGCGCTTGCCGAGCACACCAATCATCTTGGCGGAGCGGGCGCCGGTATTGTCGGCGACCGAAATTACGGATTCCATCTGGATCATGGCGAAAAGGGGCGTTGAAGTTGGGTGAGGCGGCGGCGGGCCGGGAAGAAATCAGTGCGAGAGCACTTTTTCAAGCGTCCATCGCTTTGTTTTCGAAAGAGGGCGGGTCTCGACGATGCGGACCTTGTCGCCGATCTGGGCTTCACCGTTTTCGTCGTGCACGTAGTATTTCTTGGTGCGCTTGACGATCTTGTTGAAGGTCGGGTGAGGAACACGGGCGACGTGTTCGACAACCAGGGTCTTGGTCATCTTGTTGGAGATGACCATGCCGGTGCGGGTCTTGCGGACGTGCACGACGGCTTCCTGGGTTTCCTGCGGGGATTGCTGCTCGCTCATATGCGGATCGCTGAAAATGTCTGATCGGGGCTCAGGCCTTGTTACGGCTTTCGGTAAGCTGCGTCTGGACGCGAGCTGCCTCACGACGGACGATGCGGATGCGAGCAGAATTCTCAAGCTGCCCGGTCGCCTGCTGGAGGCGGAGATTGAAATTTTCGTCCTTGAGCTCGCGAAGTTTGCTTTCCAGCTCTTTCACGGTGAGTTCACGGATTTCCTTGGACTTGGTCTGGGCCATAACGGTCAGAAATTTTTAGGTGCGGTGGCGGTGGGGTGCTTCAAGCGTGCGGGTTGCGCACGACGAAGCGGGTCTCGATGCCAAGCTTGTAAGAGGCGAGGCGCATGGCTTCGCGGGCTTGTGACTCAGGCACGCCAGCGACTTCAAAAAGCATGTTGCCCGGACGAATCACGGCAACCCAGCCGTCAACCGGACCCTTGCCTTTACCCATTCGGGTTTCCGGCGGACGGGCGGTGATCGACTTGTGAGGGAAAATACGGATCCAGACCTTTCCCTTACGCTTAAGGAAACGGTTGATCGCGATACGGCAGGCTTCAATCTGGCGGTTGGTCATCCAGCCGCGTTGAAAGGCCTGAAGGCCGAAGTCACCGAAGGCGACGGTGGTTCCGCGCTGCGCGTTTCCGGCGCGGCTTCCGCGGTGCGTTTTACGGAACTTCGTCCGTTTGGGCATCAAAGGCATGGCTCAGTCCTCCTGGGGAGTGGTTTCGGTTAAAGGGGAAAAAACGAATTAGTTGCGTGGGCGGCGCGGGCCACGATCGTTGCGATCGCCACGGTTGTTGCGGTCGTCACGACCGCCGCGCTCTGGACGACCGCCACCCTGGCCGTCGTCTTCCTTCTTGTTGACCCAGCACTTGACGCCGATCACACCGTAGACGGTGCGGGCTTCAGCGAAGCCGTAGTCGATCGGGACGCGGAGGGTCTGGAGAGGCACTTTGCCTTCACGGTACCACTCGGAGCGGGCGATGTCGGCACCACCCAGGCGGCCGGCGCAACGGAGACGGATGCCGTCGGCACCGAAATCCATGGCGGTCTGCAGGGCGCGCTTCATGGCGCGGCGGAAGGAGATACGGCGCTCGAGCTGAACGGCGACCTGCTCGGCGACGAGCTGGGCATCGAGCTCAGGCTTGCGGATTTCGACGATGTCGATCTTCACCTGGGCACCATTGCAGATGTCGGTGAGTTCCTTGGTCATGCGCTCGATTTCCGAACCCTTGCGGCCGATGATCAGGCCGGGGCGGGAGGTATGAAGCGTGACGCGGACGCTGTTCCAGGCTCGCTCGATCACCACGCGGGAAAGGGCGGCGAACTG
>JAQGPE010000041.1 GCA_028293225.1 Akkermansiaceae bacterium
CAACGGCACCGCCTCCGTCTCCGGAGGAAGCCTCGTCCTCCCCGGCGTGGGCACCCGCGCCAACTATGCGGAAGTCCCGATCGGCCGCACCATCGCCAGTTCCAGCAGCATGACCATCGAAGGCTGGATCACTCCAACCCTCGATGGCCAGACCTGGAGCAAGACCTGGATGTTCGGCACTCCGGGACCGGACGAGTTCACCTCGACCTTCGTCGACTTCACGCCCTACTCCGGGATCACGGACTTCCCGCCGAGCATCAGCTTCCGGACTCCGGCCCTCGGCCAGATCACCACTCGTGACGCTCCCAATCCGGCCACCATCCCGGCCAATACGGAATACCACATCAACGCCGTCTACGACTCGGCCGCCCACACCATGTCGCTCTACATCAACGGCACCCTGGCCGACAGCGCCCCGTGGAATGGCGAGATGTTCCTGCTTGGCAATACCACCCAGAACTTCCTCGGCGCGCCCGTCCTCTACAACGACCCCGACTGGACCGGCACCATCGCCGAGCTCCGCATCTGGAAAGGCGCCATGTCCGCCACCGACGTCGCCAACAGCCAGACCGCCGGCAAGGACAGCCTGCCGGTGATCCAGCCGCCTGCCGCGGCCCCCGTTGTCATCGGCAGCGTCACCCTCAGTGGTGGCAATATCGTCCTGGGCAATGTCACCGGACTCGTCGCCGGCCAGCAGTATCACCTGGAAACAGGGGTAACCCTGACCGACTTCGCCTCCGTCACCGGCAGCACCTTCACTTCCGCCGGACCGATTCCCACGGTGCCGGTCTCCGGCCCGCGCCGCTTCGTCCGCATCGTGACCGGTGCCGCTCCCTGAAATAATCATGATTTCATCCCGGTGAGGCGGGACCTCCCCTCCGTCCCACCGCTGTAGACACCGATTTTTGCGGGCCGAGGGCTTGGCCTGTAGAAAAAAGGAGATACTTGGGTTTATCTCCAGTAAGCCGCGCTCTCGCAAGAGGGCGCGGCTTTATTGCGTCTCGCCCTCTCCGAAATGGTCGCCATCACCTCCAGCCAGAACGGAGCGTGGCCTTTCCAGCCGCCCGTCGAAAACCCCACGGCCAAAGGCCGCAAATGAAAGAACCACCGCAAGCGGCCGAACTCACTTAGTGCCAGAACGGAGCGGGGGCTTTCCAGCCCCCGTCGAAACCCACGGCCAGAGGCCGCACCTCCACGAACCCACCATTCCACCCACGCCCCACGCACACCGCCTCACCCTCATAAATCAAAGCACGGCGATCCCTCGATCGCCGTGCCTCGCAGCCACAAAGCAGCCTTACTTGGTCCAACTCAACTCCGCTCGCTCAGTCCCTAAAAGTAGTCGTCCTTGCGCGTGCCATCGTAATGGCCCGTGCCCAGACAACAGTTCTTGAAACCGGCGGTTGGATCCGCAGGGACAGAGGTCGTTGCGACCGAGCTTCTCGGCCAGCTCCTTCTCTCCGTGCACCACACGGAAGCCGCGTTTGACGCGGGTCTCCGACGGGTATCCCCGGCGGCGCTTACTGCTCGGCTCGAAAAAAGGAGCCGGATTCGAGTGAATGATCGTGGGTCATGTTCTCCTCCTTGTTAGGTTGAGCCGCGACGATGTCTCGGGCCGCCGCCGGTGTCGAGGCGATATCTTCCGGCCTTGCGGAGGCCCTGCTCCCGGCACGGCAAAGCCTTTCCATCGCTAACCCACCCCAAGCGCCCTGCCTATCGCCGCCACCGCGTGCCCCAGCTCTGTTTCCGTCGTGCACAGCGGCGGCATCAGCACCAGGGTATCACGGATCGGCCGGGTGAGCAGTTCATATTCGCGGGCAGCCATGCAGATCTCACTGCCGAAACGCTGCTGCGCCGGGAATGGCCGGCCATCCGGTTGCCGCAGCTCGATCCCGGCGACAAAGCCGCACTGACGCACTTCATGGACATACGGCGACGCCGCCTTCAGATCGGCCAGCAGCGAGGACATTTTCACCATCTTCGGTTGCAGATTCGCCAGCGTCCGCTCCTGCTCGAAGACATCCAGGCTGGCCAGCGCGACGGCGCAACCGAGCGGATTCGCTGTGTAACTATGTCCATAGTAAAAAGCCCGGTCATCCGTCCCCAGAAAAGCATCGTAGACCTGGCCGGTAACCAGCGTCGCAGCCATCGGCAGATAACCTCCCGTCAATCCTTTCGCGACACAGAGAAAGTCCGGGATCACCCCCTCATGCTGGCAGGCGAACATCTTCCCCGTACGGCCGAAGCCGGTCATGACCTCGTCCAGGATCAGCTGGATGCCGTGAGCATCGCACCATTTCCGCAGCCCACTCAGCATGCCTTTTGGCCACGGACGCATCTCATTGACGCCCTGGATCAGCGGCTCGATCACAACAGCAGCCGACAAGGCAATCACCGACTCCGGCAGATTCTCCAGAGCCTGCAGGTCACTGACGAAGGTCACCGGATTCCCGCCGCTGCGGAAGCGATCGTGAAAGCGCGACACCCCGCCGAGCGAGGCCGCGCCCATGGTATCGCCGTGGTAGGCCTGCTCAAAGGCGATGAAGCCGGTGCGCTGCGGCTCGCCGGTCTGCTGGCGGTACTGGATCGCCATCTTCATCGCGCACTCGATCGCCGTGGAGCCGTCGTCGGAGAAGAACACCCGCTCCAGCGTCCGCGGCGGAAAGAATGCGCACAGCCTTGCCGCCAGCTCGCCCGCCAGCGGATGACCAAACCCAAGGTACGAGATGTGAGCGACTTCGCCGAGCTGCCGGGTGATGGCGGCATTCAGCACCGGATGACAGTGGCCGTGGATGTTCGTCCAGATCGACGAGTTGCCATCCAGGTAGCGGCGGCCTTCGGAGTCCCACAGCCACACACCCTCGCCACGTGCCAGCATCAGCGGATCGTGGGCGCGGTTGGTCCAGTGGGCCTGGGGGGTGAAGGGGTGCCAGCAGTGGGCCTTGTCGGCCGCGATCCAGCGTTGCGTGTCGTCGCGCATGCCCCATGGTGCTTCAGAGCGTGGTGGAAGGTGAACCGATAAATGAGAGGATTCGCAGGAGCCCGGGAAGCTGCGGAAACTACGAATACCGACGCAGACGGCAGCATCAAAGGCACGGCACCGAACGGAGCGACACCGGCCGGAGCTGGAAATTGCGACCGGTGGCGCTGCCGGGCGCGGCGATGAAAACCGCGTATCGGTCAAGCCGGAGGACTCACCTCAAAAGACAGAGTCTTGGACCCGAAATCGATGACTGCTTTGTGCTGTTGAAGGAAAGGACTCCCGAGGATGCCGTCCACACCTCCCCCTCCACCGGCTATTTGAAGACCCTCGAGATCCATGAATCCGAAGTCGATTTTGATCTTGGCCTCGCCCAGCTGGCATTCCAGAGGATCACCATTTTCCAGGTGCATTAACTTAGGGCCCGCGCCTCCGACTCCTTTTGTATCCTCCCCGGCTTTGTTCGCTGCGAGTTTCAACCGCTCGGCCGTTTTTGTGGCAAGCATATCGCCGCCACTCCCGCCATCCACGATAAGCCTGAGAGGCGTCTCACCGATCACGAGTTTAACGATCTGGTGACCTGTGTCCGTGATTTCGAAAGGCACCGTGACTCGTTTCAGTTTCTCAGGCGCCTTCTCTTCTGCCGGAGGTAGCGGCTGAGCTTCGGCAGCGTGCCCCACGGATGGAAATACGATAAAGGCAGTTGCGATGAAGGAAGCGGCAACGATCGATGTGCTCTTGTGTTTCATATAGTCGGAACGGAATCTGGCGAAATTCGCTTTTCAGACGTCCATACCCAGCCCTGCTAAAAATAGTTCCCGGGAATTTGGAGAAATACCCGATGAGACAAATTCCACGATCCACGCGATGCCTGGAGCCGGACCATTCCTCCATGGAAGACGTGCGTGTGAAATTTCCAGCATATCGCATGAATCCGGGAACTTTCGGCGGTCCTTCTGTTAATGGATTGGCGAGAGCATGCTGAACGAAACCGAACAGATATCCGCGATTCAGAGGGTCCTGGACGGCGACATTGAGGCATTCGCTTCACTGGTAACCACTTTCCAGGCGGGCGTTCTTCGCATGGCTTACGCCATCACTGGTGACCGCACCGCGGCGGAGGACATCTCCCAGGATTCCTTTGTTGCGGCCTTCCGTCATCTCGAATCTTACGACGCCAGCCGCGCCACTTTTCCCTCCTGGTTGCACGCTATCGTTCGCAATACCTCTCGAAACTTCCTTCGCCATCGGAAAAGCAAGCCCTCTCAGCCGGGCCCGGACGCCTGCGCGCCGGAGCAGATTTCTCTTGTCCGGAGACCCGATGAAGCCTTGGGCGTCCAAGAGGAAATGGGCTCACTCGATGCCGCATTGGCCTCCCTCCCTGTCGACTGGCGGCGCGCTTTCACCCTCACCGAAATCGAGGGACTCCCCTATGCCGAAGCCGCAGTGATGGAGGGCGTTCCCATCGGCACCATTCGCTCCCGAGTCCACCGCAGTCGCAAGTATCTTCAGAACGCACTGAATCCAACTCCCCACATCAATCCATTTCCATGAACCCGGATCCATCCCACAACAACTACGAAGAATGGCGCGCCCGGCGTGCGGCCGATTTCCGGCAGGTGGACCTCACCTACCTGGTCATGGCTTCCGTTCGAACGCTCGACGCTTCGTCGAGGACCGAGGGGCTCCGGGGATTCTCCTGCCTCGATCT
>JAQGPE010000050.1 GCA_028293225.1 Akkermansiaceae bacterium
TTCCATATTGCCAGTGCCCTTGAACTCTTCGAAAATGACGTCGTCCATCCGGCTTTCGGTCTCGATCAGAGCGGTCGCAAGAATCGTCAGACTGCCACCCTCCTCCACATTCCGGGCGTTGCCAAAAAACTTCCTGGATTTCTGAAGAGCCACCGGACTGATCCCGCCACTGCCAATCGGCCCCCCCTTGAGGGCGGAGTTATGCCCGCGCGCCAGCCGGGTCAAACTGTCCAGCAGCAGCACGACATCCTTACCCATCTCCACCAGACGGCGGGCCCGCTCGATCACCAGGTCGGCCACTTGGGCGTGCCTCCGGGCCACCTCGTCGAAAGTGGAGGCATACACGGTGGTTCCGACGGTTTCCTCGAAATCGGTCACTTCCTCCGGCCGCTCATCCAGAAGCACCACGATCAGCTCGACCTCCGGGTGGTTGCGGCGGATCGACTTGGCAATCTGCTTCAGCAGGATGGTTTTGCCGCCCCGCGGTGGAGCGACAATCAGTCCCCGCTGTCCTTTTCCCAAAGGCGCGACCAGATCCAGCGCCCGCACGCCGGCGAATTCCGGCCCCTCGCCTTCAAGGACGATCCGGCGATCCGGAAACATCGGGGTCAGCTTGTCGAAATCCTTGGGAGCCTTGAAATCGGCGGCAGCGATCCCTTCGATTTCCAGCACCTCAACGGCGGACAAAAATTTATCGCGATCCCGTGGCGCACGGATCCGGACCTTGACCAGATGCCCTGCCTTCAATCCGTGATCCCGGAGCAAATGACCATTGACGTAGAGATCGTCAGGGGAAGTGCGGAAGCTCCGGGAAGGATCGCGCAGCATGGCATAGTTTTCCTTCGCCTGCTCCACGACGCCTTCGCCGATCAGATTCGCCCCTTCGTTCGCGTAAAAACTGAGAAGATCAAAGCAAAGCTGGCTCTTCGACAACCCGGTTTGAATCCTGGCGGGAACAGCCTCCGCCATGGCAAGCAACTCCGAAAGAGGCTTGGTGCGGAACTCATTGATATTGATAGTCTGCGGTTCGGCGATCGGCTGGA
Source organism: Akkermansiaceae bacterium (assembly GCA_028293225.1). Lineage (GTDB taxonomy): Bacteria > Verrucomicrobiota > Verrucomicrobiia > Verrucomicrobiales > Akkermansiaceae > Haloferula. The sequence goes on from JAQGPE010000050.1 coordinate 1,044, forward strand.
CCGCGGCCGGAACGTCATCCGGGATGGTGTCTTCGCTCATAATGGCGTGAGAATGAAGGAAACGATGGAGCTGAGCCTCCAGGATGGGGGGTGGGCCCTCGTTCCAGAAAACGATATCTGCCTGGCGGATCTTCTCTTCCTGGGGCATTTGCGCCGCCAGAATCGACTTCACCACGGCATCTTCGAAGCCATTGCGTTCGCGGAGTCTCCGGCTGCGGGTTTCCAAACTGGCAGCGATCAGCAGGCGGCCCTGTTGGCCAAAATCGAAACCGGTTTCGAAAAGCAGCGGAACGTCCGCTACGAACAGCGGCGCGCCAGACTCGCACGCCGATTTCAGGGTATCAAGACATTCCTGCCGCACCAGCGGGTGCAGGAGGCCCTCCAATTCACGCCGCAAAGCTGGATTCTCGAAGGTCTTCTGACGCAGAACGCTCCGATCGGGCACCCCGTCCGCACCCACCGCCGAGTCGCCGAAAATCCCGGCAATCCCCCTGACCACCTCCGGCCGGCGATAGAGGCCGTGCACCGAAACGTCAGAGTCAAAAAGCACCAACCCGGGACAAAGACGCTTCAGGATCCCGCAGGCGGTCGATTTCCCGCTCGCGATCCCTCCACTCAGTCCGAACACCAGCATGCGCTCATGCTAGGCCATCGCCATTGGCCAGCCCAAGGATGAACTGATCCGCCACCGCGCCGCATGCAGACAAAAAGGGCGGAGCCTTCCGGCTCCGCCCTTTTGAAGTCAAATAATCGACTGCCTCAGATTACTGAGGACCGCCTGGAAGGTCCGGAAGGACGGTACCACCCGATGCCTGAGGGCCTGGAGCGGCAGCCGCCGTCTGGTTGTTCACCGGACGACCCGTCGCATCGATGATGTTCGCCGTGACGAAGATGATCAGGTTGCTCTTGATCCGGTTCTCAGCCTTGCTCTGGAACAGGCGGCCGATGACCGGGATGTCACCCAGAACCGGCACCTTGTCGTCCACGGTCTGGACGTCTTCACGCATCAGGCCGCCCACTGCGACGGTGTAACCGTCATAAATGGTCAGAGCCGTATCGACGCGGCGGGTCGAGAAGACCGGCATTTCGATGCGGTTTTCCGTGATGGTCACCGTGGTCGGGTTGCCGAGGAAGTCCGTCGCAGGCGACTGGATCGGGCTGCCGTAGTTCACGAAGCCTTCGAACTCGGTGATGTTCGGAGCGAAGCGCAGGTCGATGACGAAGTTGTTGCCGCCGATCGTTGGTTCGATCTCCAGCGTCACACCCGTGTTGCGGGTTTCGAACGACGTTGGCGTCGCAGGAGTAACCGGGAAGATACCGCCGGAGCTGCCGAGACCACCGCTGGTGCCGGAGACACCGCCGCCGACCGTGTTTGGCAGTTCGGGGGGTTCGTATTCGGTTGGGTAGATAAACTCGCGGATAATTTCGATGAGCGCCTTCTCACCGGAACGAGCGGTCACGCTCGGCGCGGTCATGAGGTCGGTGCCTTTCTTCTGCGCGAGGCCGCGCATGATCATCTGCACCTGACCGTCGGAGAACAGGCCGGTGAGGGCCAGGATGCCCGGGGCAGCGCTATTGGTCTGAGCGGTGCGGTTCGGGTTGTTCAGGACTGCGTCGATGTTGTTGCGGCTGATGGCGCCGCTGCCGCTGCGGAGACCGCCGGTCACGATGTTCGAGGCAGCCGTAGCGGTTGCAGCAGGAACACCTGGGATCGGAGTGCCGTCGATCGGGCTGAGGAAGTCAGCGTTCGTGCGGGTCTGGCCGGAGCCGCTGGTGCCACCGCTGGCGAACACCGAGTTGGCGGAAAGGCCAAATGGAGCGACGATCCAGTCGAAGCCGAGCTCGTCGGTGTTCTCCTGGGAGATTTCCACGAACTTGGTGGAGATCTTGACCTGCTTTGGCTGGTCCTTGTTGGCTTCGTCCACCAGCTGCTCGATCAGATCGATCGCGGAAGGGGTGTTGCGAACCACCAGGCTGGAGCCGGTGAGGGTGGCGGAGGCGCCATCCGGGAAGACGATGCCCTTTTCCTTCAGCACGGCGTCAACCTTTGGCTTGGCCGTGAGGGACTTGACCGCGCTGCCTTCGGTGGAAGGGGAGAACGGATCGGCAGCAGCATCGCCACCGCCGCCGGCAGCATCGCCGCCGCCGATCTTGCTGATGAAGTCAGGCGGCACGCTGAAGGTGCGGCTGACGAGATCTTCACCGGTTTCGGTGGCAGGAACCAGCGTCACGGCGAAGACGTCGACCTTGTAGCGGAGCTTGGTCGCGTCGCAGATGTAGCGGAGGGCTTCAGCAAGAGGAACGTTGCGCAGGCGCAGTTCCTTGATGCGGAGAGCGCCCGGATCGCCGGCAGCGCCGAGACCGGCGGCAGCGCCTTCGGCAGGAGCTGCTTCACCGCCGGTGCGTGGCTTGCGGATGACGAAGTTGATGCCCTTCTTGGCAGGATCCAGTTCGAGAACGTCCAGTTCCTTGGCGCGGAGGCGAAGGAAGTCGATCGCTTCTTCAACCGAGGTATCGTCGAATTCGATAACCGGGATGTTGATGTTCTTCAGCTTCGCCAGGATGTAGGACGAGCCGCTGCTCTGGGTCGGACGACCGTTGGTCGAGTTGATGTCCGTCGGGATCACGCGGGGAACGGAAAGCTCCCAAGCGGCGTCGACTGAGCGAGAAGCTCGGCGCGGGTCTGGTCGTAAGCGGCGCGATAGTATTCGGCGCGGGACTGGGCGACCTGCTCCATGCCACGGCGGGCAGCCGTGTTGTATGGGTCGATGCGGAGAACGTCTTCGTATTCGCGCTTGGCATCGTCATACTTGCCGAGGTTGTAGGCGCCTTCGGCGGTGTAGAGGCCGCGGCGGACCTTATCGATGTTCTCCGTGTGCTCGGCGGTCAGCGCTGGGTTGGTGCGGATCGGATCGTCGAGGTAGGAGACCAGAACCTTCGCGTGGGCGTTGTTCGGATCGGCGGCGAGAACGTTGTCAGCCAGTTCGCGGGCTTCCGCATACTTGCCCACCTTGCGGTACTGCTCACCGAGAGCGTAGGAACCGTCGGCAAGAAGCTGGGTCAGGTGATCGCGGCGGTCCTGAACCATCGGCGCGTCCGGAAGCGTCTGAAGAGCTTCACGATACTTGTCCACAGCCTGCTTGTAATCGCCCTTGGCGTAGGCTTCGCGACCTTCGTCACGGAGCTTGTCCGAGGTGGCTACAGCGTTCTGGCGGCGGATCATCTCCTTTTGAGCGAGACCGCTGAGGCTGCCGGATCCTTCACCGGCATGAGCGACGGTTAGAGTGACCGGCATGACCGCGGCTACGGCCAGGAGGGCCGCAGCGGTAGTGCAGGTGCGATGCGTAGGCGTTTTTTGCATGGTTGGGCTGAGTTCTGCCGGGACGACCGGCGATTGGGAAGCGATTTTTTCGAAAACGGTTTGAAAGTGGATCAAGGTGTGCCGCCCTTCTTAATTTCGAGGGTTTGGGCGGTTCCATCCTTGGTGAATTCGACTTCGATCGACTCGGGAGTCACCTTCTTCAGGAGGTAGTTTTTCTCGGCGCCGCCAGGAGGCAGGGAGAACTTGGTGCCTTCCTCCACTTCGAAGTGTCTGCCCTCGTTGCCTTGGGCTTTCAGATCGAGAATGGCGATGCGGTCGTAGTAGGCATTTGCCTCCAGTTCGGCGTCAGGAAGGCCGTACCGGGACTCGTACCGGGTGCCCTTTTTGTTGGGCTTGAGATCCTCATAGATGGCGACCTGGACGGTCGAGGTGTTCTTGGTCCGCTCGCTGGTGAATTCCTTGTTGGTCATCTCCACGAACTTGAACCGCTTGGCAAATTCACCGCTCGCAAAGAAGGTGTCGCCCACGGCCAGCATGGCCTCCGCGCTCACGCGGTTGGTCAGCTTTTTCTTATCCGGAGTGACCCCCGTGAAACGCGGGCTCCACTTGCCTTCGGACTCGAAGCCGAACTGGACGTACCACATGGTGGACTTGTCCTGCACGTAGGCCAGCTTGTTGATCAGGGCCGGAACGTCGTTGGCGTCCTTCGGATTGGTCTTGGCTTCGAACTCCTCCTTGTTGCTGAAGCCGTCGCTGTCGTCGTCGCGGTCAGGCGAGTTGGCGTAGGACGGATCCGCACCGGTCTTCGACCACCAGCTGTTCGGGATCGGCGGGAACAGGGGCGGCAGAGCCGGGGAATCCAGATCGACCGGGGTGTTCGGGTCGTTCTTGTTGGCATACAGGGCGACGCCGACGAAGAGGTCCACCGGACGATCCTTGTCGAGAGTCTGTTCGAAGACCTGGTTCGACTGAAGGCTGCTGGCAGCCTTCGTGGTGTCGATCGCCTCCGGGATCGTCGGGTCGTTGTTACCCTTGCCCTTCGAAGCGAAGGCGAAGTCGGTGGTCACTGCCGAGGACTTCAGGTAGCCGACGGCCGCAAGGCCAAGGGCGGCAACGCCCGCGACACCGATGAGGATTTTTTCGTAGTTTTTTGGAAGATTTGACATGGCGTAATGAGGTTAGCGCCGGAATATCAGGCCTTCGGCAGTTCCCTGGCGGCGAGGAACTGGAGGATGTCGATGCGGAGGAACACCTGGATCTTTTCGGAACCAAGAACCTGCTGGAGGATCTTGCCCGTGTCGGATCCGACGGCGGCGGCGGGAGTCGCCGGGGTGGCTGCTGGTGCGGCGGAAGGATCGTCCGGCAACACGAAGCCGTCAGCACCACTCGAGGCCGGGACGCCGGAGGTTTCTTCGGCAGCCTTGGTGAAGTTGGCGTCGGTCGCGGTCGGGGCCTTCTGCGTCACGTTCGCCACCTTCATGGTACGAATCACATAGTAGTATTTCTTCGAGTCGTCGAGCGAGCTGAGGAAGGACCTCAGGCTGGCTTCGGAGCCCGTGAAGGTGATTTCGATCGGCAGCGGACGGAAGGTCTTGTCCTTGCCGTCGAAGACCGCATTGGTCT
>JAQGPE010000067.1 GCA_028293225.1 Akkermansiaceae bacterium
GGGCGGTGGACTTCCTGCAGAAGCCGATCGACCCCGGCAGCCTGCTGACCAAGGCGGCGACCTTTTTCGAACTGGCGCGGCAGCGCGAGGAACTGCGCGAAAGCGAGATCCAGCTGCGTGAGGCGAACGAGCAACTGGCGGAGAGAAACCGCGCGCTGGCCGAAGCGGACCGCAACAAGGACAAGTTCCTGGCGGTGCTGGCCCACGAGCTCCGCAATCCGCTGGCTCCGATCCTGCTCGGGCTGGAAATGACCCAGGCGATCGATGACTGTCCGGAAGCGGTCAGGGATCTGACCGGGATGATGCGCCGCCAGATGGGCCAGATGGTCCATCTGATCGATGACCTGCTGGATGTCTCCCGGATCAATACCGGCAAGATCGTGCTGAAGCGCGAGCGGATGGAGCTGGCCCCGGTGCTGGAGGCGGCGGTGGAGGCGGCCCGGCCGATGATCGAGGCGCGGAAGCATCTGCTGGAGTTCGCGCCGGTGCCTCAGGGGCTGGTGCTGGAGGCGGACCGCCACCGGCTGGCGCAGATCGTTTCGAACCTGCTGTCGAACGCGGCCAAGTACACCCCGCCGGGTGGCCGGATCGGACTGGCGGTGAAAGTGCAGGGCGGAGAGATCGCCCGGATCGAGGTGAGCGACGATGGCGAAGGGATTTCGGCAGAGGACCAGGTGCGGATTTTCGGGATGTTCGAACAGATCGATCCCAAACGTCAGGACGGCCTCGGGATCGGACTCACCCTGGTGAAGAATCTGGTGGAGCTGCATGGCGGGACGATCTCGGTCACGAGCGCGGGTCCCGGCCGGGGCAGTGTCTTCGCGGTGACCCTGCCGCTGGCGGAGCAGCCGGTGGCGGCCGCTGCGCGGAGTGGCAACGACGGCCTGCCCGAGGCCGGCGGGGTGGTCCAGGACCGGCCGGCGCGGGTGATGGTGGCGGACGACGGCAAGAGCACCGCGGATGTGCTGGGGATGTTTTTGGAGATGGAAGGCATCGAGGCCCGGGTGGTCTACGACGGCGAGGAGGCGGTGAGGACTGAGGAGGATTTCCGGCCGCAGATGGTCTTCATGGATCTGGGCATGCCGAAAATGAACGGCTATGAAGCGGCGGGAAAGATCCGTGAATCCGGCCGCGAGGTGGTGCTGGTCGCTCTGAGCGGCTGGGGGCGGGAGGAGGACCGGCGGCGGACGGCTGAAGCGGGATTCGACGCCCACCTGGTGAAGCCGGTGGCCCCGGACGACCTGCGGCGGATGCTGGGGAGATATGCCGAACTGCGGCAGCGGGCGGCCGGAGTTTGAAGGTGATCCACGGCTCCGCGGCGTCACCGGGCCGAACCTTTATTCCGCGGGACTCAATCCGCCGGCTTTACGGCTGACTCTTCTTCTTCAACCACCCCTTCCGCGGGAAGCTCTTTTGCTTCCGTGGAGGAGGGCGGTGGTTCGATTTCGGCGTCAGGGGCGTTTTCCGGCGCGCTTTCTCCTTCCGCGGTTGCGGCCGGCTCCGCGGGCTCGTCTTCCACGGGACCGCGGCTGCTTTGTTCAAGCAGGATCATGACTTCGTCCTGGACGCGTTCGACCTCGGAAAGAGGGATGTCGGGATCCCGCACGATGAAGACATCGCCGAGTTTGCGGTGCTCGTAGACGCGCAGGATGCCGTTCGGCGTGCGCTGGGTGTCGGTTTCCCGCAGGACCTTTTTCCGCTCCAGCATCACCGCCAGGATGTAGCGGGCATTTTCCGTGTGATCTTCCTCTTCCTCCACCAGCCGGCGGAGGAGTTCCTCCGGGCTTTCGCGGCGGAAGGCGTCCTTCTTTTCGCCGGCGACCGGCACGTGGTAGACGGCCTTCCAGAAGGAGAAGGGCTTGCCGATGACCTCCTCGTCGCGGTTCTTCCATTCCTGGACGCTGAAATCCTTGCGGACATAGCCGGAGGATTCCGGATCCGGGAACAGCGCGGTGACGATCGTTTCGCCGTCCTCGAAAGGGCGGTCGGTGACCGAGCAACTGCGGGCACGGGAGCGGATGTGCCAGGATTCGGCGAGAGCCATGATGGGTTACGCTTCGGTGGGAAGGAATTTGCGCAGCGTCTGGTAGATCGGCTGACCGGCCAGACGGCGGCGGAACAGGTAGAGGGCCAGGACGCCGAAGACGAGGTTGGGCAACCAGGCGGCCCAGGCGGGCGAGAGGTGGCCGGAATCGCCGAGGCTGAGGGAGACGGTCGAAAGGAAGATCATGCCGCCGCAGAGGAACACCGCCAGGGCGACGCCGCCACTGGTGCCGCGGCGGGTGAAGACCACGCCGAGAGGGGTGGCGAGGATCACCACGATCAGGCAGTTGAAGGGCTGGGCCCAGCGGCTGTGCCACTGGGTCAGGTGGGCGGCGCGCTGGCGGACCTGGCCATCGCCGTGGTCCTGCAGCCAGTCGGTCAGGTCCGGGATGCCGAGCTGGGCGGCGGGCAGGCCGGGGCGGACGATTTCCGCGGGGGTCTCCTTCCAGGTGGTGATCACGAGCTTTTCCGGCAGATCTTCCTCGAACTCGGGGGGCGCCGGGCTGGGGCGGATCAGCAGTTTGCGGGCGTTGCCGAGGGTCCAGTAGCGGGTGCGGGCTTCCCAGCTGGCGGTTTTGGCGGTGAGGACGCTTTCCAGGGTGCCGTCTTCATTTTCCTGGATGACGAAAACATCCCTCAGCGGAGCACCGTCCTGAAAATCCTGCGGGAACTTCCCGACCATCCACATCCGCCGCTCGGGAGCGTTGCGGTAGCGCTGGCTCTCCGCCAGGGTCGGATCGAGATTCTTGGCCTCGTCGATGATGGCCTTCTGGGCGACCACGGCGTGAGGGGCCCAGTGGAAGTTCAGGCCCATGCAGAGAAGGGTGATCAGGAGGCCGGTGACCATGAAAGGCGTGGTCAGGCGCATCAGGCCGCGGCCGGTCTGGGTCATCGCCACGATTTCCCGGGAGGCGGACAGTCGCCCCAGGCAGTAGAGCAGGGAGAGGAGCAGGCCGTAGGGGAGGAGCTGGACGGAAATCTGCGGCAGCCGCACGGCGTAGAGCCTCAGCACCAAGTCGGCGACGTGATTGCTTTGCCGCAGGTCGTCGAGGTTGTCGGAAAGGTCGACCACCATCCAGATCGAGAACAGGCCGGCCATGCAGATGGCGAAGATGATCAGGAACTGGCGGGTCATGTAGCGTGCCAGGGTTCCGGCCATGGCGTAGGCGAGGGCGCCGAGGGCGGGGATGAAGCACATGATCCCGGCGACGACCGGTCGCAGGTGATGGATCGCCGCGTTCGAGTCCGGAAAGCTGGCCAGCTCGCGGTAAACCGAGCGCTGTTCATTGGGGACCACCTGCAGGGCGACGGCGGCACAGGCAAGGATCAGGAGGAAGAAGATAAGGTAGCGCCGCATCGGAGAGGTAAGGAGAGAATGAAACGCGTGTTTCCAAAGCCAAGCATGGAATGCGGTCACACCGGAACCGCCATTCGGTGCTTGGCAAGGGGCGATTGCAGCGGCGCAATGAATTCCTTCATGATTTCCGTGCTAGAGGGGCAGCCGCCTCCGGACTCGTTCGTGGCGGAAATGGCCAATGCGTTCGCCGTGGGGGGCATCATGTCCCGGTCGAAGGATTTCGAATTCCGGCCGCAACAGCAACAACTCGCGATGGAAGTTGCCGAAGCGCTGGTCCACCGCGGTTCGCTGGTGGCTGAGGCGGGGACGGGGGTCGGGAAATCCCTGGCCTACCTGGTGCCCGCGGCCCGCTACGCGCTGCAGAGCGGCCGCAAGGCGGTGATTTCCACTCACACGATCAATCTCCAGGAGCAGCTGGTGTGGAAGGATATTCCGATCGTGCGGAA
>JAQGPE010000100.1 GCA_028293225.1 Akkermansiaceae bacterium
CGGGACCGTCACTGCGGCCAGCGCCGCGCAATGACCGAACGCCCCCTGCGCCAGGCTCGTCACGGTGGAGGGAATCGCATAGTCCCCCGCGAGACCCGCCGGGCAGAGCAGTAGCGTCGCTCCCGTCTTGTCAAACAACACCCCGCCCGCACTGCTGAAGCTGGCATTCGCCGATGGCACGCTGATCACGGTCAGCGCACTGCATTCCTCAAAGACCCGGTCCCCGATGGAACTCAGCGCACCACTGGCCGTGAAGCGGGTCAGTCCGCTGCAGCCCCGCAGCGCCTCCTTGCCGAGTTTCGTCACCGCCGCCGGCAGGGTGATCGAGGTCAATCCGGTGCAACCCGACAGCGCCGCATCGCCGATCGCCGTGATCCCGGCCGGCAGGCTCAGCGAGGTCAGTCCCCGGCATTCCCCGAAGGCCTGGCCCGGAATCAGCGTCACCCCGCCGGGCACCGCCAAGGTCGTTAGACTGCGGCAATTGAAAAAGGCCGACTCACCCAGGCTGGTCAGGCCGTTAGGCAGAGCCAGGAACGTCAAACTGTTGCAGCCGTCAAATGCCGAGGCCCCGATCCCGGTCACCGCCGCCGGAATCGTCACCGTGACCAGCCCGGCGCAGCCCTGGAAAAGCCCCGCCGGAATCACCGCGGCCCCCGCGGGAAACTCCGCGGTCTTCAATCCCGTGCAGCCCTGGAAAGCCGTGGCTCCCACCTTGATCACGGTGGCCCCCGAGGCAAACGAGACACTGGTAATGGCCGTGCGATCCTTGAAAGCGGACCGCCCCACGCCCACCACCGCGTAGCCATCCACCGCGGCCGGCACCGTGATCGCCCCGCCCGGCGTGACCCCGGCCACAAAGCCGGTGATCGTCGCCTTGCCGCTGTCCAGAGTGTACGTGTAGGTCGCATCGCCAAAGGCGGACTGTCCCAAGAGACAGGTCCCCAGGATTGCGGCGAAAGTCATGAGTCGGTTCATAAGCGTTTGAGTGGGTGGGTTACTGAACGGTCGTCACCATGGAGGTTGGCGTGAAGGTCTTCAGTGTGGTGCCGCCGGTCACCGTGGCGCCGGTGTAGAGCCCGTGGAACTCGGTCCCGCCGCTCACCGTCGCCCCGCTGAGGATCGTGTAAGTGGTTCCCGCCACCAGGCCGGCATTGCTAAAGAGCATCGTCATCGCCGCACTGCTGGTGCCGCCGCCTCCGCCTCCCGCATAGGTGCGCGGCAGTTCGTAAACCACCACGTTGCCGCTCGCCGACTTCACCACCAGGACGACATTGACGGTGCCCGCGCCCCTATAAACCACGGAGCGCTGCGTGCTGGTGCTGGCCGTCGGCGTACTGGTCGCGCCACCCGTACCCACCATGGTGCCGCCGGTGATGGTGAAATTATTCTGGTCGCAGTCGAAGCTCTCCTCGGGGGAATTCGTGCCTGAACTCACGATCGTCCCGCCGGTGATCAGCATGGTCCCGTTCGAGTCGATGCCGTCGTTGCCACTACTGTAGCAGTAGATGTTGCCGCCATTGATGGTGACCTTGGTCGTGGCGTTGATGCAGTCGTCATACGCCGCGATCTCCACCGTCCCGCCGTTGATCGTGAGGTTGGCCTTGCTCTCCATCCCTTCCCCTCCGTCCTGCCGCGTCGTCGCGGTGAAGACCCCGCCATTCATCGTCACATTGCCCCCGGCGGAGAAGGCCTTGGCATTGAGGTAGTCCGCATTCATTCCGGCACCCGACAGCAGCACATGCGCGCCGGTCGTGTTGGCGGAAATGACCGGCGTGCCGGCGATTCCCAGCGTGCCGATCACCGCCGCCCCATCGCAGGAAATCGCATCTCCCCCTGCCCCGGAGCTGGTCGCCGTGACATCGCCGCCCGTGATGGTCAGCGTTCCATCCGCCTTCAGGCAATCCGCCGCCGCCATGTCCAGCGCGCCGGAGGAGTTGGTGAAGGAAGTGGAGCTCCCGCCGCTGGTGGCGATGTCCACGGTCCCGCCGCTGATCACAATGTTCCCGTCCGCGGAAATCCCCTTCCCCGCCGTACCGGTATGGGTGATGGCGATGCTGCCACCGCTGATCGCCAGGTTCCCGTCGCACTTGATCGCCGTGCTGTAGGACGGATCGACATAGGTGCTGGTCGTGCCGGTCACCGTCTCCAGAAAGACCCCGCCGGCCAGATTGAACAGCAGCGAACCTCCGGAAAGGGTCATATCACCCTTGCTCGACAGCGCCTTCGACTGCACGCCGTCCACGGTCAGATTCAGGGACCCTCCGTTCACCGCCAGCGTCCCGTCGCACTTGATTCCCTTGGTGTCATCGACCGCGCTCCGCACGGTGATACTCCCGCCATTGATCACCACGTAGCCCTCGTCCGCATCGATGCCGTCACCGCTCGCGGTGATCGCCAGGCTGCCCTGATCCATCTGGAAATAGGCGTTCGCGTGCACCCCGTCCTTCACCGCGCCCGTGATCGTCACCTCCCCGCCCAGACCCCGGACATACGTCGCGCTGGAAATGCCGTGGGACTTGTTGCCCTGGATGCTCAGCGCGCCCCTGCCGCTGATGATGAGAGGCCCCGACCCATTCAGCGCGCCTGAGCCCTTCCGGGTCCCTGTGGCCGCATCCGCCAGCACATTGCTCGTCCCCGCGTTCAGCACCACATAGCTGCGCGCCGCGGACAGCATGGAAAGGGCCGGCCCGTCGCCACTCGTCAGCGCCACCCCATCCAGCGTCACCTTGGACGCATAGGTGCTGGTGATTTCCACATAGCCGGTCGCAGTCCCGGAAAGAACATACTCCACCCCCTCCACCGTGGAGTTGATCACGACCGCCGAAGTACTACCTCCATAGGAAACGGCCACCCCCGCCTCATTGGTGACCGCCGCCGTCGTGCCGTCGAAAGCGATCACCACCTTCTTCGTAAAGTCGGAGTCCTCGACATCGTCGCGGTCGGCGGCTCCCGCCCCCGGAGCGGCCCACAGCATCGCCCCCATCCCGGCGAGCACGACGGCATTTCTTGCGCTGTTTTTCACGGTGCGCACGCTATCACCCTCACCATTAAGCCACTGTTAAGCGCCCCTTTCTCCGTTGACGATCGCCTCAACCACCGGAACGATCCCTCCCGCCCACCGGCAGCCGCCCGATCACCCCATGCTCCCTCCACCCGCTCACGGCTGCCCCGTCTCCTCCCACCGCGATCTCTCCGCGGAGGAGCTGTCCGCCCTGGCCAAGGAAGCCTGGCGCAACAACTCCCGCTGCATCGGCCGGCTGTTCTGGAATACGCTGGAACTCCTCGATGCCCGCACCGCCACCACCCCGGACGAAATCTTCGAAGCCTGCGTCCACCACCTGCGCTTCAGCACTAACGGCGGCCGCATCCGCTCGGCGGTGACCGTTTTCCCGGAGACTCCCGAGGGCCAGCGCGGCATCCGCATCCACAACCGCCAGCTCATCCGCTACGCCGGCTACCGGGCCGCCGATGGCTCGATCCTCGGCGATCCCGAGCAGGCCTCCTTCACCGCGAAGGTCATCGCCCTGGGCTGGACGCCGCCGCGTGAGCGCACGCCCTTCGATCTCCTGCCGCTGCTCATCGAGGTCTCCGGCTCGCCGCCCCGCCTCTACGAACTCCCCCGCGACGCGGTCCTGGAAATCGACATCACCCACCCGGACCTGCCCTGGTTCGCAGACCTGCGGCTGAAATGGCACGCCGTCCCGGTCATCTCCGACATGGCCCTGACCGGCTGTGGCAAGCGCTACACCGCCGCTCCTTTCAGCGGCTACTACATGGGCACGGAGATCGGCTCGCGGAACTTCGGCGATGAGTCGCGCTACAATCTCCTCCCGCTCATCGCGGATCAAATGGGCCTCGACCGCGTCGCCCGCCGCATGCTCTGGAAGGACCGCGCCCTGGTCGAACTGAACACCGCCGTCCTGCATTCCTATCGCGAGGCCGGCGTCGCGATCGTCGACCACCATACCGCCTCCGCCCAGTTCATGCAGCATCTCCGGAATGAGGAAATGGCCGGCCGCGGCGTCCCCGGCGACTGGTCCTGGCTCGTCCCGCCGCTGTCGGGTTCCGCCTGCCCCGTTTTCCACCGCTATTACGACGAACCCAATAACGGACCGGCTTTCGTCGAACAGGAGACTTAGCCGCATCGGGCATTTTGCGAACCGTCGGTTCTTGCTATCATTGGCAGCTGCCGTAACAACATGGTATGACGGGATCGAAATCGGCACCTCACGGTTTCCCCGTCGTTGGCATCGGCGCTTCTGCCGGCGGAGTCAGCGCCCTTAAAAGCTTCTTCGAAAAAGCCCCGGTCGACGGCGGCCTGGCCTATGTGGTGATCATGCACCTGTCGAAGGATCATGAGAGCGTCCTCGCCCAGATCCTCCAGACCTCCACCCGCATGCCGGTCCGCCAGGTCAACGAGCCCCTCACCGTCGAGCCGGACCACGTCTACGTCATCCCTCCCGACCGCAATCTCGCCATGATCGACGGGATCATCAGCCTGACCGCCCGGGCCGAAGCCCCGGGAAAACGCATCCCCATCGACTTGTTCTTCCGCACCTTGGCCGACGCCTACGGCAAGGACGCCTACGCCGTGGTGCTTTCCGGCACCGGCAAGGACGGCACCATGGGGATCGAGCGGGTCAAGGAAGTCGGCGGCGTCACCCTGGTCCAGTCCCCGGAGGACGCCGAATTCGACGGCATGCCTCTCAGCGCCATCGCCACCCATCTGATCGACATCGTCCTGCCCGCCGCGGAACTCCCGGCCAAAATCGTCTCCATCCATGAGTTCGACCGGAAGACCAGCCACCCCGGGCTCCCTTCATCGACCGACATCACCGAAGATGAACAGGAGGCCGCCAGCCTCCGGGAAATCCTCGG